>NZ_JBEXOP010000025.1:0-114122 GCF_040611575.1 Streptomyces sp. NPDC006610 | reverse complement strand
GTCGACACCCGCCGGCTCGCCGACTGCTTCCCCGCGGTCGACTACTTCGAGAACAGCGGCCTGCCCTTCGTCATCGCCCTCAACGGCTTCGACGGGCAGCAGCCGTACTCGCCGGACGAGGTGCGGGAAGCGCTGCAGATCGGTCCCGACACGCCGATCATCACGACGGACGCGCGGCATCGTGCCGACGCGAAGTCGGCGCTGATCACGCTCGTGGAACATGCGCTGATGGCGCGCCTGCGCTAGGGCCTGCGGCCGTTTGCCGCCCCACCACGTGCCGCCCTGCCCGCAGGCCGCGTGTCCCGCCGCCTGCGGGCAGTCGTGCCACTGGGGGCGGCAGCCCGTCGCGCCGGGCTGCGCAGCGTGCGGCCACCGGGGTGGCGGGTGACTGTGCGGCGCCGGGTGCAGGTGGTTCCTGGCTGGTCGCGCAGTTCTCCGCGACCCTGGGGGACGTGCCGTGACCTGCGTTCATTTCGGACCGTTCATGCGAAGAGGCCCCTCCTTGCGGAGGGGCCTCTTCGTTGCTGTTAGCGCCAGCTGTGCGGCGCGCGGAAGCCGGGCTCGCGCTCCAGGCGGCGCCACGCCGCGCGGGGCCGGCCGGCGTGCGCCGGGGTCGGGGCGGGCGTGTGGGCCGCGGCGCGGGCGAGCAGGATCGCCGTGATGGCGGCGACCTCCTCGGGCCCGGCGTGGCCCTTCTCGACGCGAATGTCAGGCACGTTCATGGATGTCAGTCTCCGTGAATGAGGTGTCCGCAGTGTTACTGCGGGGGGTTGCCGTGCTTGCGCGAGGGCAGATCCGCGTGCTTCGTCTGCAGCATCGCCAGCGACTGGACGAGCACCTCGCGGGTCTCGGCCGGGTCGATGACGTCGTCGACCAGTCCGCGCTCGGCCGCGTAGTACGGGTGCATCAGCTCGGACTTGTACTCCTTGACCATCTTCTGGCGCATCGCCTCGGGGTCCTCCGCCTCGGCGATCTGCCGGCGGAAGATCACGCCCGCCGCGCCCTCGGCGCCCATGACGGCGATCTCGTTGGTCGGCCAGGCGTAGGTGAGGTCCGCACCGATGGACTGGCTGTCCATGACGATGTACGCACCTCCGTACGCCTTGCGCAGGATCAGGGAGATCCGGGGCACGGTCGCGTTGCAGTACGCGTACAGCAGTTTGGCGCCGTGGCGGATGATTCCACCGTGCTCCTGGTCGACGCCGGGCAGGAAGCCGGGGACGTCCAGAAGAGTGATGATCGGGATGTTGAAGGCGTCGCACATCTGCACGAACCGCGCGGCCTTTTCGCTGGCCTCGATGTCGAGGACGCCGGCGAGGGTCTGCGGCTGGTTGGCGACGATGCCGACGACCTGGCCGCCGATCCGGGACAGGGCGCAGATGATGTTGCGGGCCCAGCGCTCGTGGACCTCCAGGTACTCGCCGTCGTCGACGATCTCCTCGATCACCTTGGCCATGTCGTACGGCCGGTTGCCGTCCGCCGGGACCAGGTCGAGCAGGACGTCGGAGCGGCGGTCGGCGGGGTCGGAGCACTCGACGCGGGGCGGGTTCTCCCGGTTGTTCTGCGGGAGCAGCGTCAGGAGGTAGCGCACCTCGGCGATGCACGTCTCCTCGTCGTCATAGGCGAAGTGGCACACGCCGGAGGTCTCGGCGTGCACGTCCGCGCCGCCGAGGCCGTTCTGGGTGATCTCCTCGCCGGTGACGGCCTTGACCACGTCCGGGCCGGTGATGAACATCTGCGAGGTCTCGCGGACCATGAAGACGAAGTCGGTCAGCGCGGGGCTGTAGGCCGCGCCGCCGGCGCACGGGCCGAGCATGACGCTGATCTGCGGGATGACCCCGGAGGCCCTGGTGTTGCGCTGGAAGATGCCGCCGTAGCCGGCGAGGGCGGAGACGCCCTCCTGGATCCGGGCGCCGGCGCCGTCGTTCAGGGAGACCAGCGGGGCGCCAGCCGCGATGGCCATGTCCATGATCTTGTGGATCTTGGTGGCGTGGGCCTCGCCGAGGGCGCCGCCGAAGATGCGGAAGTCATGGGCGTAGACGAAGACCGTGCGGCCCTCCACCGTGCCCCAGCCGGTGACGACACCGTCGGTGTACGGCTTCTTGGCCTCCAGGCCGAACCCGGTGGCCCGGTGCCGGCGCAGCTGCTCGACCTCGCGGAAGGAGCCCGGGTCGAGGAGCAGCTCGATGCGTTCGCGCGCCGTCAGCTTGCCCTTGGCGTGCTGGGCCGCCGTCGCCTTCTCGCTGGGGCCCGCGACAGCCTGGGCGCGGATCTCGTGCAACTCCGCCACGCGGCCGCGCGCGTCCGTCGGCTCGCTCGGCGCCTCATCCAAAACGGTCATGTAGCGACCATACGAAGCCGAGCCCGAAAAGCGAGCCGTCGACTCCGTACAGTCTCCGGCGCGTTTTCCTGGTACCCCTGAACAGAACCAGTGACAGTGGCGGGCTTTCCCACTGTTCACAGGAGTAAGGGCTTGTAGGGGTTGCACAAGGACGTCGTTCGTGCGTCATGCGAGATTCATCCGACCGACGCGCCGCCGGGCCGGTGACGGCGCCCACGGCCGGCTTCAGCCGAAGCGGTCGGCCAGCCGCCGGTACAGCCTAGGCGCGAGGCCGTGGACGCGTTCCGGCAGGGTCAGCCAACCGGGCACGTAGGCGTCGTCCCGGCCGCGGTGGACGGCGTCCCAGACGGCGTCCGCGACGCGGCCGGCCGTGGTGGGGCGCGGTCGGGAGCGGCCGTACGGCGTGCCGCGGCGGGCGAAGAACGGCGTGTCGACCGGACCGGGCACGACGAGGGTGACGCCGACACCGGTGCCGCGCAGCTCCTGGCGCAGCGCCTCGGCGAAGGCGGCGATCCCGGCCTTCGCGGCCGAGTAGACGGCCTCGTCGCGCACGCCGACGCTGCCCGCGACGGAGCCGACCAGCACGATCCGGCCCCGGCCTGCCGCCACCATCGACGGCACGACGGCGCGCACGAGGTGGAGGGTGGCGTTCAGGTCGAGGTTCAGCACCTCGTCGATGGCGGCGTGCGGCATGGTGGTGAACGGCCCCGCCCAGCCGATCCCGGCGCCGGCGACGAGGACGTCGACGCGTCCGGCCGACCGCAGCGCGGCCCGCGCCAGCCGTCGGGGCCCGTCCGGGTGGGCGAGGTCGACGGGCGTCACGACCGCCGGCGCCGTACCGGCCGTCTCCTTCAGCCGCCGCTCGTCGCGCCCGCTGAGCACCAGGCGCCAGCCCCCGGCGGCGAACCGGCGGGCGGTCGCGGCCCCGATCCCGGAGGAGGCCCCGGTGATCAGCGCCACGGGCCGCCGGACGGGACCCTGGAGGGGCGGGGTGAGCTCGGAGGTGCCGGTGTGGGTCACGAGTCGGTCTCCCTGCGCTGTCGGTCCGGTCTGCCGGGACTCGTGGTTCCAAGGACAACGCCACACGGGCGGACCGCGCCAGTCGGGCGGCCGCCCGTTCCCGCGCGGTCACCCGAACCGACGTGCCGGGCGACCACTCCTGGGGGCCGGGGGTGCGGCCAGGCGGCGGTACGGGCGGTGCGGCCCGGTGGCGGGCCGGTTACGAAGGGGACACCCCCGGAGGTGACCATGCGCGTGCTGTTCGTCCATCCCAGCGCCCTGCTGTACTCGGAGATCTTCCTGCGGCTGGAGCCCCTGGGTCTCGAGCGGGTCGCGGGCGCCGCCCGCGAGGCCGGGCACGAGGTGCGGGTCGTCGACCTCCAGGTGCTGAGCCCGAAGCGGCTGCGGGCCGAGGTGCGGTCCTTCCGGCCGGAGGCCCTCGGCGTGTCCCTGAACTACCTGGCGAACATCCCGGAGGCGATCGACCTGGCCGCCGCGGTCAAGCGCGAACTCCCGGGCTGTTTCGTGTTCTTCGGCGGGCACAGCGTCTCCTTCGTCGCGGAGGAGGTCATCGCGCAGGCCCGGGGCGCGGTCGACGCGGTGGTGCGCGGCGAGGGCGAACCGGCGATCGGGCCGCTGCTGACCGCGGTCCGCGAGGGCGGGGTCGAGGGCGTCCCCGGGATCGTCACGGCGACGGGTCTCGGACCAGCGCCGCGGATGCTCCACGGCATCGACGAGCCGCTGCCCGCCCGGGACCTCATGCGGGGCCGGCGCCGGTACTTCATCGGCGAGCTGGACCCGTGCGCGTCCGTCGAGTTCACCCGCGGCTGCCCGTGGGACTGCTCCTTCTGCTCGGCGTGGACCTTCTACGGCCGCAGCTACCGCAAAGCCTCCCCCGAGGCCGCCGCCGCCGATCTGGCGCGCATCCGGGAGCCGAACGTGTTCATCGTGGACGACGTCGCCTTCATCCGGCCCGAGCACGGGGACGCCATCGCGGCGCAGGTGGAGCGGCGGCGGATCCGCAAGCGGTACTACCTGGAGACCCGGTCCGACGTGCTGCTGCGCCACCCGGAGGTGTTCGAGCGGTGGGCCCGGCTGGGGCTGCGCTACATGTTCCTCGGCATGGAGGCCATCGACGCCGAGGGCCTGGAGCTGTTCCGCAAGCGGATCAGTCCCGACGAGAACCTCAAGGCCCTGCGGACCGCGCGCAAGCTCGGCATCCAGGTGGCGATCAACCTGATCGTGGATCCGGCGTGGGACGAGGAACGGTTCCGCATCGTGCGGGAGTTCGCCCTCGCCGTGCCGGAGATCGTGCACTTCACGGTGATGACGCCGTACCCCGGCACGGAGATCTGGCACACCGAGTCGCGCCGGCTGACCACCCGCGACTACCGCCTCTTCGACATCCAGCACGCCGTGGTGCCGACGACGCTGCCGCTGGAGAAGTTCTACGAGGAACTGGTGCGCACCCAGGCCGTGATCAACCGCAAGCACCTCGGGGTGCGCACGGCGTTCGGCGCGGCCCGGGTGCTCGGGCGCAACCTGCTGCACGGGCAGACCAACTTCGCCCGGATGCTGTGGCGGTTCAACAAGGTCTACAACCCGCGCCGCCAGCTCGCCGACCACGCCCTGCCCGTCCGCTACGAACTCCCCCTGCCCAAGCGCCTCGACGTCGGCGACCGCCGCCTGCTGTACGTGCACACCCGCGGGGCGGGGCGGGCGTCCGCGGACCCCGACTAGCGTGCCGGTCGCCGTCCTCGCCTCACTGGCCGCCGGCGTCTGTTTCGCCGTCGCGGGCGTGCTGCAGCAACGGGCGGCGGCGCGGCGGCCGGACGACGAGGCGCTGTCGCCGCGGCTGCTGGGGCATCTGGCGCGCGAGCCGCTGTGGCTGGCCGGCATCGCACTGGCGGTGCTGGCGTACGGATTCCAGTCGCTGGCGCTGGCGTTCGGGCCGCTGAGCCTCGTACAGCCGCTGATCGTCGCGGAGTTGGTGTTCGCCGTGCCGCTGTCGGCGTGGCTGCACCGGATGCGGCTGGGCCGGCGGGAGTGGTCCGGGACGGTGGCGGTGGCCGCCGGGCTGGCGCTGGCCCTGGCCTCCGCCCGCCCGCACGGGGGCCGGCCCGGGTCGGCGGGCCCGCTGTCCTGGCTGCTGATCCTGGGCGCGACCGCCGTGCTGGTGTGCCTGGCCCTGGCGGCGGCCCGGTTGCTGACCGGCCCCTGGCGGGCGTCGGCGACGGCGCTGGCGGCGGGGGCGGTGATGGGGACCCAGTCGGTCCTGCTCGCGGCCACCGTCGAACGCCTGCGCCACGGTCTCGGTCCCACGCTCGGCGCCTGGCAGCCGTACGCCCTGATCGTCGCCAGCGCCGGCGGGCTCCTGCTGATCCAGACGGCGTTCCAGCAGGGCCCGCTCGCCGCGAGCCTGCCGGTGATCGACGCGACGGAGCCGGTGGTCGCGGTGGCGGTGGGCACGGCGGTCTTCGGCGAGTCGCTCCACACCGGCTGGCCGGTCACCGCGATCACGGTGGCGGGGCTGGCGCTGGTGGCGGCGGGGATCGTACGCCTGGACTCGTCACCGGTGATCGCGGCGCTGCACGGGCGGGGGGCGGACGGGGCGGGGTGAGCGGCGGCGGGTGCCCGCCGCCCGGCCGCGCCCCCGTGGGGCGCTGTGGCGGCGGTCCGCCGGCCCGGACGGGAGCCTGCCCGTGCGCGTCGGACGTCACCGGGGCCCCGCCCGCCCGGCAGGCGCCGCTCACCCTCCGGCGCCGCCCGACCGGCCCGCAGGGGTCGCTGCCCGTGCGGGGACGTCGCCGCTCGACGCCGCCCACACCGGCAGGAGGTCCTCCCTCAGCACGCGGTCCCACGTCGGGTGGCTGGTCCGGGCCGTCGTCGCCGACCGGCTGCGCAGCGCCGCCAGCCGCGGTGGGTCGGTGATCAGGGCGCCGAGGGCGTCCGCCCAGGCTACGGGCGTGTCGTGCCGTACGACGACGCCGTCCTCGCCCGGCGCGGTCAGCCACTGCGTGGTGTGGGCGCCCTCCGGAAGGACGACCGCCAGGCCGCTCGCCATGGCTTCCGCGACGACGTTGCCACAGGTCTCCGTGCGGGAGGGGAACGCGAAGACGTCGCAGCCGGCGTACACGTGGGCGAGCCCTTCCTGCGGGAGGGGGCCGAGCAGGGTGACGTCGGACCCGAGGGCGCGGCGCACCCGGCCGGCCTCCGCTCCGGAGCCGGCCAGCACCAGGTGGGCCGGGCTGCCGCGGGCGCGCAGCAGGCGGACGGAGTCGGCGAGGAGCGGCAGGCCCTTGGTGGCGTCCAGCCGGCCGGCGAAGAGGATCAGCGGACGGTCCGGCGGGACGCCGTGGCGCCGGACGAGCGCGGACCGGGCGGCGCCGTCGGGGTCGTCGGGGTGGAAGCGGTGCCGGTCGACGCCCCGGCGCAGCGGCAGCACCCGGTCGGGGCCCAGGGCGCGGGCCAGTTCCTCGCGGGCGGCGGGGGTGGGGGCGAGGACCCGTTCGCAGGCGGACAGGAGCCGGTAGCGGCGGCGGGCCAGCGCTCGTTCGGCGCCGGCGGCCAGGGCCTCGCGCGCGGGGCGCGGCCAGCTTCCGGCCGCGTAGCGGCCGTAGACGGCGGCCAGCGCGGGCACGTCCGTGTGCACGGACGCCACCAGGCGCACGCGGCGGGGGGTGCGGCGGGCCGCTCGTACGGCCGTGGAGGCGTAGGCGAAGGCGTGGGTGAGGTGCCAGACGTCATGGCCGGGGAGCAGCGCGGCCAGGCCCGGGTGGTACGGCGCGAGGTCGGTGACGTCCTCCGCGCCGCGGGCGGACGTGAGGCGGGCCGTGCCGATCAGGGGGCGGAGCATGACGAGCCGTACGTGCGGGGACAGGCGTTCGACCCGCTCCCGCTCGCCGAGGAAGTACACCGTGAGGTCGAGCCCGGAGTCGTCCGGCAGCCCGGCGGCGCTCTCCGCGAAGCGCTCCCAGCACTTCACATGGCCGCCCGACGTGGCGCTCCGCATCAGCTCGACCAGGACCGCGACCGAGGGCACGGACGCCGAGTACCACCCGCTGGCGTGAATCATTCGGCAGGCCGCCACAACTGTTGAAACTTGAACGGAATAGCGCTACGGTCGTTCCCGTTGGACTCGTTGAACGTTCAACAGAAGCCATTCGAGAAGGAGTGCTTGTCATGGGTCTCTTCGGCAACAAGAACACCGCCACCGCCACCGCCACCGACGTCACCCCGGAGCTCGCCGCCCTGACCGGCGACTACACGATCGACGCCGCGCACACCACCATCGGCTTCGTCGCCCGCCACGCCATGGTCACCAACGTCAAGGGCAAGTTCCTCGACTTCAGCGGCGCCCTGCACCTCGACGGCACCGACCCGGCGCGCTCCACCGCCTCCCTCGACGTGGTCATGGACAGCATCAGCACCGGCAACGCCGACCGCGACGGCCACCTGAAGAGCGCCGACTTCTTCAAGACGGACGAGTTCCCGACCATGACCTTCCGGTCCACCAAGGCGGAGGCCCTCGGCGGCGACGACTACCGCATCACCGGCGACCTGTCGATCCTCGGCGTCACCAAGCCGATCACCATCGACCTGGAGTTCAACGGCGCCGCGAAGGACCCGTTCGGCAACGAGCGCGTCGGCTTCGAGGGCAAGGCCGAGCTGCTGCGCTCCGAGTGGGGCCTGACCTGGAACGCGGCGCTGGAGACCGGTGGCGTCCTGATCTCCGACAAGATCAAGCTCACCTTCGACGTCTCGGCCATCAAGAACGCCTGACGCCCCCGGCGCCGCCCGTTCGGCGCCCCCGGAGCGCGCCCGCCCTCCACTCCCCCGAGAGGGCGGGCGCTCGGCGTGCCCGCTCCCGCCGGACCCCCGGATATTGCCGTGCGCCGGGGAAAACCGCAGGCTAGCCTCGCGCCCATGACCTGGTTGCCGCGTGACTTCGAACATCCCCTCCGTGTCGAGATACCCGGAGGCGGCGGGCATCGGCTGCGACCGATCAGCGGGGCCGACGCGCCCCTCGACTACCCCGCGGTGATGGGCTCGCGCGAGCGGCTGTGGTCCCTGTTCGGCAAGGCCTGGGGCTGGCCCTCGGCGACGATGTCGTACGAGGCGAACGAGGCCGATCTGGTGCGGCACGCCGCGGAGATCGACGCCCACCAGTCGTTCAACTACACCATCGAGACGCCGGACGGCAGCGACCTGCGCGGCTGCGTCTACATCGATCCGCCCGAGAAGGAGGGCGCGGACGCCGACATCTGCTGGTGGGTGGTGGACGCGGAGGCCGGCGGCGAGCTGGAGCGGGCGCTGGACGCGTTCGTGCCGCGGTGGATCGCCGAGGACTGGCCCTTCGAGCGGCCCCGGTACATCGGGCGGGACCTGACCTGGGACGAGTGGCTGGCGCTGCCCGACCACGGCTGACACCCGCCGGCGCCCGGGACCGCGCTCCTCGCCGCTCCCGGCACCGGCATCGGGCCGGAACCCCCGGATTGGAACCCCGGGCCGGAACCCCGGGCCGGAACGCCAGGTCTAGAACCCGCCCCCGAAGTCCCCGCCGCCGCCTCCGAAGTCCCCTCCCCCGCCGAAGTCGCCGCCGCCGAACCCGCCGCTGAAGTCGTCGGTGTCGAAGTCGGCGCCGGAGACGTCGCCGCCCTCGTACCCGCCGGACTCGCCGTACCCGGCCCCGTAGTCGGCCGCGTACGCGGGAGTCGCCATCATGCCGCCCAGCATCGTGCCGAGGAGCAGGCCGGGCAGGATGCCGCCGCCGAAGTAGCCGCCCGCCCAGGGGCCGTAGGCCGGACCGGCGTCCCAGTAGGGACGGCGGCCGTACTCGGTCTCCACCTCGCGGACCATGGGGTCCACCCCGTCGGCGAGCCGCGCCCGGTCGGCCGCGCACACCGGCACCTCGCGGGTGGCTCCGCCCGGTGGCGTCCAGGTGGCGTCGGCGACGGACGGGCCGTGGCGCGGGTCGAAGAAGCAGGGCGGCCGGCGTTCGGGCAGCGGGCGGCCCTCGCGCCGGGCGGCCAGTGTCGCCAGGGCGAACCGGCCGTCCTCCAGCGCCTGGGTCACCCCGCGCACGTCCTCGGGCACCCGCGCGGAGGCCATGGACGACTTCGCCTTGTCGTAGGAGTCGAGCGCCCGTTCGTAGTCGGCGCGCATCGCGTCGTCCGCGCCCGGCTCGCCGGGGTGGAAGTCGAGGCGGTCGAGTTCCTCGCCGAAGGCGGTGATGTCCTCGTCCACCACGACCCGCAGCTTCTCCAGCGCCCTGCGCTGCTCCTCCTCGTGCCGCCGCCGGTTGCGCCGCACCAGCGCGTACGCGCCCGCGCCGCCCGCCGCGAGGACCGCGCCGGTCGTGACCAGCGCCGTCGTGGAGACGCCGTCGCCCGAGCCGCCGCTCCAGCCGCTCGGGGCCGAGCCGCCGATGTTGCGCACCGCGCCGTCCACGAAGTCGTTCAGCTGGGCCTTGGGATCACCCGCGCCCCGCACCGCGGAGGCCAGGTTGCCCACGGCCGCCCGGCTCATCACGCTGCCGTCGGCGCGCGCGTCGAAGCGGTCGCCGAGGCGGATGCCGTACAGGCCGGTGACGCCGGTCTCGGTGCGCAGGTTCCGGAAGAGGTCCTGCGTCGGGTAGTCCTCCGGGAGGACGGCGACGAAGACCGGTTTGTCCGCGTCCTCGATCTTGTCGGCGAGCGCCTCGGCGTCGGCCTCGCTCAGCAGGCCGGCGGCGGCCGGGTCGACGTAGACCGGACTCTCGCGCAGGTGCCGGGCGATCTCGGAGACGTCGGTCTGCGCGTGCGCGCCCGGCGCGCCGGCCGTCAGCACGGCCATCGCGGCCAGGGCGGGCACGATCAGCGAACGGATGAGGACACGCAACACGTCCTTCATATGTTCGAAAGTACCCGAATCGACAGGGTTCGGACATCGATTCCGCCGGGGATTTCTCCCCGGCGGAATCGACGAGGCCCGTCCGGGACCGACGCGGTCCCCTCCGTGCCGTCGTTGCGCCGTGCGAGTGCGATGGGCCGCCGCGCCGCTACGCCGCCCGGTAGGCCGCCGTCAGCCGCTCCACGGCCGCCCCGTACCGCCCGGTCAGCAGCAGCCGGTCCGCCTCCGCGAAGGGCTTGGCCTCGGCCGGCGTGATCTCCTGGCCGATCCGCTGCTGGACCAGCAGCCTCGCCCGGCCGACCAGCGCGCGCCCGGCCTCCTCGGATCCGGCCCGTTCGGCGGCGCGGGCCGCCACGCCGAGCGCCTTGAGGGTGAGCGTGCCGCCCTCGGGGACCCTGCTCAGCGTGGTCAGGCCCCAGCCGAACGGGAACTGCGGGTCGTACGAGGCGTCGCCGACGTTGATCGGCAGCTGCCCCGCGGACTTGGGCCAGGTCACGGGGAGCTGCCCGGTGAAGGGCCGCTTCCCGTAGAGGACGTCGGCCACGCCGTCGCCCTCGGTGCCCGGAAGCCACGACGCCACCAGCGCGTCGATGGCGTCGAGCCGGTCGCCGATCAGCTGCGGCCGGCCCGAGACGACCAGCACCGCGCACTTCATGGCCGCGCAGACCTTGTCGACGGCTTCCTTGTCGGCGGCGGACAGCTCCAGGTCGTGGCCGTTGCCGACGTCGCCCGCGCCCTCGGCGTACGGGGTCTCGCCGACGACGACCACGCCCACGTCGTGCCCGTCGAGCGGGGCCGATGCGTCCTTGGACCAGGTGATGTCGCCGCCCGCCCGGCGCAGGCCCTCCAGGACGGTGGTGCCGGGGGTGATGTCGCCGGAGGCGCCCTGCCAGGTGACGGTCCAGCCGCCGGACTGGTTGCCGATGTCGTCGGCGTTGGATCCGGCGACGTACACCTTCTGGCTCGTGCGCAGCGGCAGCAGGCCTCCGCCGTTCTTCAGCAGGACCTGCGACTTCGCCGCCGCCTCGCGGGCGACCGCGCGGTGCGCGGCGGAGCCGATCGCGTCCGCGCCGGAGGTGTCGGCGTAGGGCCGCTCGAAGAGGCCGAGGCGGAACTTCTGCGTCAGGATGCGCGCCACGGCGTCGTCGATCCGCCGCTCACCGATCCGGCCGGCCCGCACCTCCTCGACCAGGGTCGTGTGGAAGCCGCGGTAGTCGTACGGGACCATGATCATGTCGAGTCCGGCGTTGACGGACGTGCGCACGTCGGAGGCGTAGTCGCCGGGGATCTGGTCGATGGCCGCCCAGTCGCTGATGACGAAGCCGTCGAAGCCCATCTCGTCCTTGAGCACGCCGTTGAGCATGTCGGCGCGGGCGTGCATCTTCACCGGGCCCTGTCCGTCGCCGATCAGGTCGAGCGAGGAGTAGGACGGCATGACCGTGCCGACGCCGCGGTCCACGGCGGTGCGGTACGGGGACAGGTGGACGGCCTCCAGCTCCTCGCGGGTGACCCTGGTGACGCCCTGGTCGATGGTGTACGTGCCGGTGGTGGAGGAGCCGTACGCGGTGCCGCCGTCGCCGACGAAGTGCTTGGCGGTGGCCAGCACCTTGTCGCCGCGGTCCAGGTCCTTGCCGTTCGCGCGGCCCTGGAGGCCCTGGATCACCGTCTCCATCACGTCGACCAGCGCCGGGTCCTCGCCGAATGCCTCGTAGGAGCGGCCCCAGCGTTCGTCGCGGGTGACGCACAGGCAGGGCGCGAAGTCCCAGGGGATGCCGGTGGCGCGGACCTCGGCGGCGGTCACGGCGCCCGTCTCCTGCGCGAGGCGGGGGTCGCGGGTCGCGCCGATGCCGATGTTGTGCGGCATGATCGTCGCGCCGACCAGGTTGTTGTGGCCGTGCACCGCGTCGACGCCGTAGATCAGCGGAATCTGGAAGCGGGTGGCCTGCGCCCGCAGCTGGAAGCCGTCGATCATCTTCGCCCAGGCCTCGGGCGTGTTGGGGGTGGGCGTGGAGCCGCCGCCGGACAGCAGCGAGCCGAGGTCGTACGCCGCGATGTCCCCGGCGGCGGTGAGCGCCCCGCGCTCGGCCTGGGTCATCTGGCCGGCCTTCTCGGCCAGGGACATCCGGGACAGGAGATCGGCGACGCGCTTCTTCACCGGCAGCCGCTCGTCGAGGTACGGCAGCCCGTGGGCGTCGACCACGACCTGCGGGGTCTCGGCGGGGGGCTTGGCGCCGGTGACGGTCAGCTTCAGCGGGATCGTCTCGGCGGACTCCGCCGACCGGTCCTTCAGGGTGCGGACCTCCACCGTGCGGCTGGCGCCGGAGGCGGTGCCGGCCGGGAAGGTGAACTCGCCCTCGACGGGGGTGTAGTCGGCGTCGGAGGCGGTGCCGCCGGCGGTCTCGTAGGAGACGGTCACGGGCTCGTCGAGGGGCGCTGCGCCGGTGGTCGCGACGGTGATCTCGACGGTCGCGCTGCCGCCCTCGTGGACCGGGTGCACGGCCGCGCCGGTGACGACGGAGGCCCGCAGCGACTGATCGGCCTTCCCGTACAGCTCGACGCCGTCCATGGCGAACTCGCCCTTGAGGCCGACGGGAAGGGTGAGCGCGTAGCCCCAGACCTCGTTGAGGCCGAGGATCTGGTCGATGCCGCCGACGGGCTGGTAGTCGGTGCGGTAGGTGAAGTCGGCGAAGGGGATCTCCAGCTGTTTCCAGCCGGTGAAGTCGTCGGTGAAGGAGGTCGTCCACAGTTCGGACGCGCCGCCGTGGGCGCCGCCGTCCTTGAGTTCGAAGGCGATCCTCTTGCCGGTGTCGCGGCCCTCCCACCACAGGCGGATGCCCCGGTGAGCGGACCAGTCGTGGGCGGGCTCGGCGGAGGCGAACTCGTGGGTGAAGCCGCCGTAGCCGCTGATGTCGTAGGAACCGGCGAGCACCCGCTCGCCCTCGGGGGCGTCGGCGCGGGCGTCGAGCCGCAGCGCGGGCGGGTCGTCGGTGTCGCTGCCCCAGGTGAACAGGCCCTCGGCGGGCGGGTTCGCGAACGGGACCTCGCCCTCGAAGCGGTCGATCGGAACGGGGGCGGGATCGTCGGCGCCGGACGCGGAGCCCGCGGCGGCGAGCGGGAGCAGTCCGGTGAGCAGGGTGGCGCAGGCGAGCAGGGCGGTTCTTCGCATGGGAACGTCCCTCGACTCTCGTAGTCCACGGAAGACTCTCGAAACCACTTACGTCTTAGATCATCGCGTGAGTTAACTGGCGGGTCACGGAACCGTCAAGACTTCACGTCAGAACCGGTACAGATGCAGCAGCGGGCGCGATCCGCGCGGTCGTCGCTTCGGGAACTGAACACGCGACCTCTTGACGGGTCTGAGGAGCCGTCATTTACTCACGGCTCGCACGCCCCCACTTCCCCACACAGAAGGGCGGCGCTCCATGAGGAGATCCCCCAGAACGCTCCGGCTGCTGCTCGCCGGGCTGCTGAGCACGGCCGGTCTGACCACCGCCTCGGTCACCTCCGCGGCCCCCGCGCACGCGGCCGGCGAGCAGATCACCGCCCACCTCACCACGACCGACGACGCCGGCGGGCGCAACGTGGTCCGCGGCCTGCAGCCCCAGGCCCCGTTCGCCTTCCAGCCCGGCTCGGGCGGCGGCGGCGAGAACATCACCGTGGACGAGAACACCCGCTACCAGACCTTCACCGGCGGCGGCGCGTCCTTCACGGACACCGCGGCCTGGCTGATGGACGGCAGCGGCGCGCTCTCGCAGGCCACCCGCGACGACACCATGCGCAAGCTGTTCTCGCCGACGGACGGCATCGGCCTGTCGTTCCTGCGCAACCCGATGGGCGGCTCGGACCTCGCACGCTTCGGCTACACCTACGACGACCTGCCGGCCGGGCAGACCGACCCGGACCTGTCCGAGTTCTCGATCGCGCACGACCTCCAGGACGTCGTGCCGCTGACCCGGCAGGCGCGGCAGCTCAACCCGGCGCTGACGGTGATGGCCTCGCCGTGGACGGCGCCGGCCTGGATGAAGGACAGCGGGCAGCTCAACGGCGGCTGGCTGAAGGCGGAGCACTACGGCACGTACGCCGCGTACTTCGTGAAGTACGTGCAGGCCTACCAGGCGCAGGGCATCCCCGTCGCGTACGTCACCGCGCAGAACGAGCCGACGTGCTGCGCGGGCTATCCGTCGATGAGCTGGAACGCCTCGGGGCTCGCCTACTTCACCAAGAACGAGCTGCTGCCCAGGCTCCAGGCGGCCGGTCTGTCCACCAAGGTGCTGGCGCACGACTGGAACTGGGACACCTACGACGCGTACGCCGCCCGGACGGTGGACGACGCGGCGGTCCGCGCGCACCCGAACTTCGGCGGCGTCGCCTGGCACGGCTACGGCGGCGACGTCGCCAAGCAGACGGCCGTGCACGACCAGTACCCGCAGCTGGACGCGTTCGGCACCGAGCACTCGGGCGGCACCTGGATCGCGCACCAGCAGCGCGAGGACATGATGAACATCATCGACTACACCCGCAACTGGGCGAAGTCGGTGACCAAGTGGTCCCTCGCGGTGGACCAGAACCGCGGTCCGCACAACGGCGGCTGCGGCACCTGCAGCGGACTGATCACCGTGCACAACGGCGACGCGCGGCACGGGCAGGTCGACTTCACCGTCGAGTACTACACGATGGGCCACCTGACCAAGTTCGTGAAGCCGGGCGCCCACCGGATCGCGTCCACCGCGTCCGCGTCGGTGCCGAACGTGGCCTGGCGCAACCCCGACGGCTCCAAGGCCCTGATCGCCTACAACGACGCCACGACCGCGAAGACGGTGACCATCAACTGGGGCGGCCAGCACGCCACTTACTCGCTGCCGGGCCGGACGTCGGCGACGTTCACCTGGTCGGGCACGCAGTCGGGCGGCGGCGACCGCACCGGGGCCTTCGTCGGGCTCGCGGGCAAGTGCCTCGACGTCGCCGGGGGTTCGTCGGCGAACGGGACGGCCGTGCAGCTCCACGACTGCAACGGCACCGCCGCCCAGCGCTGGACGGTGCGGGCCGACGGGTCGGTGCAGGCGCTCGGCAAGTGCCTTGACGTGACGTCGGGTTCGACGGCGGACGGGGCGAAGGTGCAGCTGTACGACTGCAACGGCACGGGCGCGCAGCAGTGGTCGTACAACGCCTCGACGGGCGACGTGGTGAACCTGGCCGCGAACAAGTGCCTGGACGTCACGGACAACTCCTCGGCGAACGGCGCCCGCGCGCAGATCTGGTCCTGCACGGGCGCCGCCAACCAGAAGTGGCGGCTCCAGTAGGAGGCAGCCGCCGGGGCCGGCCGCCGTCCTAGACGGCCGGCTCCACCCCGGCCCGCAGCAGGCCGTAGGTGTAGGCGTCCTCCAGGGCCTGCCAGGAGGCGGCGATGACGTTCTCGGCGACGCCGACCGTGGACCACTCGCCCGTGCCGTCCGAGGTGGAGATCAGCACCCTGGTGGTGGACTCGGTGCCGTGGACGCCCTCCAGGATGCGGACCTTGTAGTCCACCAGCTCCAGCTTGGCGAGCTGCGGGTAGATCTTCTCCAGGGCCACGCGCAGCGCCCGGTCGAGGGCGTTGACCGGGCCGTTGCCCTCCGCGGTGGCGACGATGCGCTCGCCCTTGGCCCACAGCTTGACGGTGGCCTCGTTGGCGTGGCTGCCGTCGGGGCGGTCCTCCACGATCGCCCGCCAGGAGTCGACCTCGAAGTACTTCAGCGCCCTGCCGTCGACCTCGGCGCGCAGCAGCAGCTCGAAGGAGGCGTCGGCCGCCTCGTACGTGTAGCCCTTCAGCTCGCGTTCCTTGACCCGCTCCACGACCCGGCCGACCAGTTCCCGGTCGCCGCCGAGATCGACGCCCAGCTCCTTGCCCTTGAGCTCGACGGAGGCGCGGCCGGCCATGTCGGACACCAGCATCCGCATGGTGTTGCCGACCAGCTCGGGGTCGATGTGCTGGTACAGGTCGGGGTCGACCTTGATCGCGGAGGCGTGCAGGCCCGCCTTGTGGGCGAACGCGGAGACGCCGACGTAGGGCTGGTGGGTGGAGGGCGTGAGGTTGACGACCTCGGCGATGGCGTGCGAGATCCGGGTCATCTCGCGCAGCTTGCCCTCGGGCAGGACCTTCTTGCCGTACTTCAGCTCCAGGGCGGCGACGACCGGGAAGAGGTTGGCGTTGCCGACGCGCTCGCCGTAGCCGTTGGCCGTGCACTGCACGTGCGTGGCGCCGGCGTCGACGGCGGCGAGGGTGTTGGCGACGGCGCAGCCGGTGTCGTCCTGGGCGTGGATGCCGAGCCGGGCGCCGGTGTCGGCGAGGACGGTGGCGACGACGGCCTGGATCTGCGCCGGAAGCATGCCCCCGTTGGTGTCGCACAGGATCACGACGTCGGCGCCGGCCTCCGAGGCGGCGCGCACGACGGCCTTGGCGTACTCGGGATTGGCGCGGTAGCCGTCGAAGAAGTGCTCGCAGTCGACGAAGACCCGGCGGCCCTGCTCGCGCAGGTGGGCGACGGTGTCGCGGACCATGGCGAGGTTCTCGTCGAGCGTGGTGCGCAGCGCCAGCTCCACATGCCGGTCGTGGGACTTGGCGACCAGGGTGATCACCTCGGCACCGGACTCCAGCAGCGCCCTGACCTGCGGGTCCTCGGCGGCGGTGGCGCCCGCGCGACGGGTGGAGCCGAACGCGACCAGCTTGGCGTGCCGGAAGTCGATCTCCTGCCGGGCACGGGCGAAGAACTCGGTGTCGCGGGGGTTGGCGCCGGGCCAGCCGCCCTCGATGAAGCCCACGCCGAAGTCGTCCAGGTGCCGTGCGATGGCCAGCTTGTCGGCGACGGTGAGGTTGATGCCCTCACGCTGCGCGCCGTCGCGCAGGGTGGTGTCGAAGACGTGGAACGCGTCGTCGAGTTCGCTGGTTTCCGTCTCGGTCATGGTCTGAACGCTCCTGTGTTGGATCTCGGTCTACCGGAATGACCGGCTCCACCGTCCTCCAATGATCCCCCGCGCGGCGGTTCCGGCTTCAGGTGGGCCAGAAACGCGAAAAACCTCTCGCGGGTGCGAGAGGTCTGCGCGCGGGTCGAGGACGACGATGGCCGCCCGCACCTGGTCGTGCGAGGCGGTCACTGCGGACCGGCGCGCCTGCTGCCAATAATCATGGCGAACGAGAGCACGTCGGCAGTCTGGCACAATCCGCCTCCACCGCTCACGGCTGTCTCAGGATGCGGGCACGCCGTCCCGGCAGTGGAGATCACCCGAGCCCGGCGTCCAGGAACTCCCGGACGTGGGCGAGCACCTGTTCCCGGTCGGCGCCGCGCAGCCCGACGGCGACGTGGATGGAGAACCCGTCGAGCAGCGCCCGCAGCCGGGCGGCGAAGCGGTCGGGGTCGACGTCGCGGAACTCGCCGCGCGAGACGCCCTCGGCGAGCAGGGCGACCAGGTCGCGGTGCCAGGCGCCCTCGATGGCCGCCTGCCGGTCGCGGGCGTCGTCGTCGGCGTTCTGCGAGCGGTTCCAGACCTCCAGCCAGAGCGTCCAGTGCGGGTCGCGGTGGCCGTCGGGGACGTAGAGGTCGACGTAGGCGTCGAGCCGTTCGCGGGCGGGGCCGGGGCGGGCGAGCAGCCGGGCGCGCTCGGCGCCGAGCCTGCCCTCGCTCCACTCCAGGGTGCGCAGCAGCAATTCGTCCTTGCTGCCGAAGTAGTAGAGGAGGTGCCCGCTGCTCATGCCGACCGCGCGGCCGAGCGCCGCCATGGTGAGCTGTTCCAGACCGCTCTCGGCGATCATCCCCATGGCGGCGGCGAGCACGTCCTCGCGGGGCGGGGCGTTCTTCCGCGCGCCGGCCATCTACGGCTCCTGGATCCTCGGCTGTTGCTGGGTGATGCAGTGGATGCCACCGCCACCGGAGAAGATCGTACGGGCGTCGACCGGGGTCACCGTCCGCCCGGGGAAGAGGCGGCGGAGGATTCCGGCGGCGGTCTCGTCGCGCGGGTCGTCGAAGGCGCACAGCACGACGCCGCCGTTGCAGAGGTAGTGGTTGATGTAGGAGTAGTCGGCCCAGTGGCCGTCGGCCTCCAGGACGGTCGGGGCGGGCACCTCCACGACCTCCAGCCGGCGTCCGCGCGCGTCGGTCTGCCCCCTGAGCAGGCCGATGACCTCCCGGGTGATCTCGTGGTCGGGGTGGGCGGGGTCGGGCTGGTGGTGGGCGACGACGACGCCGGGGCGGGCGAAGGCGGCGACGATGTCGACGTGGCCGAGGGTGCCGTAGCCGTGCGGGGGGTAGTCGGCGGTGAGGCCGCGGGGCAGCCAGATGGCCTTGCGGGTGCCGAGGCAGGCGTGGATCTCCGCCTCGACCCGCTCCTTCGTCCAGCCGGGGTTGCGCTCGGGGCCGAGCTGCACGGTCTCGGTGAGCAGCACGGTGCCCTCGCCGTCGACGTGGATCGCGCCGCCCTCGTTCACCAGCGGTGAGGCGTACGTCCGCGCGCCCGCGAGGTCCGCCACCTGCGCGGCGATCCCGGCGTCGTGGTCCCAGCGGGCCCAGTGCTGGGCGCCCCAGCCGTTGAACGTCCAGTCGACGGCGGCCAGTTCGCGCCCGTCGGTGAGGAAGGTGGGGCCGATGTCGCGCATCCAGGCATCGTCCAGCTCGCGCTCGACGGTGTCGATCCCGTCGCCGAGCAGGCGCCTCGCCTCGGCCGACCGTCCGGGCCCGCACACCACGGTCACCGGCTCGAAGCGGCGGATCGCACGGGCGACCGAGGCCCAGGCCCGGTGGGAGGCGGCCAGGTCGTCGGGGTCGTCGAAGGTGGGGTTGGGGCCCGGCCACGCCATCCAGGTGCGTTCGTGAGGGCTCCACTCGGCGGGCATGCGGAAGCCGTCGGCGGCGGGGGTGGTCATCTGGCGGGTCCTCAGAGGAAGTACAGGCGGTTGAGGGAGACGGTGTCGGCGGGCGCGGAGCGGATGGGCTCGCCGTCGAGCGTGACGAGTCCCGTGCGCTGGTCCACGTCGACCGATCCGGTACGGGAGTTGAGCCGCAGGTCGGCCGGGCCGATGCCGCGCGTGCCGCGTACGGCGACCCTGCGCCGGCGGGTCGGCAGGCCGTCGTGGCCCCGGTCGAGGGCGGCCCGGGCGACGAACGCGACGGAGAGGTCGGCCGGGGCGGCCCCGTGCGCACCGAACTGCGGTCCCAGAACGAGGGGTTCGCAGGTGTCGGTGGCCGCGTTCGGGTCGCCGACCACGCCGTACGCCGGGAAGCCCGACTTGAGCACCAGTTGCGGCTTGGCCCCGAAGAACTCCGGCCGCCACAGCACGATGTCGGCGAGCTTGCCGACCTCGATCGACCCCACCTCGTGGGAGAGCCCGTGCGCGATGGCCGGGTTGACGGTCAGCTTGGCGATGTAGCGCAGGACGCGTTCGTTGTCGTGGTCGTCGTGCGGGGCGCCGAACTCGGCCTTCATCTTCCCGGCCATGGCGAACGTGCGGCGCACGGTCTCGCCGGCCCGGCCCATGCCCTGCGCGTCGGAGGAGGTGATGCCGATCGCGCCCAGGTCGTGCAGCACGTCCTCGGCGCCCATCGTGCCGGCGCGGATGCGGTCGCGGGCCATGGCGGCGTCGCCGGGCAGGTCGGTCTTCAGGTCGTGGACGGAGACGATCATGCCGTAGTGCTCGGCGACGGCGTCCCGGCCGAAGGGCAGGGTCGGGTTGGTGGAGGAGCCGATGACGTTGGGGACGCCGGCCATCTTCAGGACGTTGGGGACGTGTCCGCCGCCGCAGCCCTCGATGTGGAAGGCGTGGATGGTGCGGCCCTCCAGGACGCGCAGGGTGTCCTCGACCGACAGGCACTCGTTCAGCCCGTCGCTGTGCAGGGCCACCTGGACGTCGTGCTCCTCGGCGACCCGCAGGGCGGTGTCCAGGGCGCGGGTGTGGGCGCCCATGTCCTCGTGCACCTTGAACCCGCACGCCCCGCCCTCGGCCAGCGCCTCCACCAGCGGCGCCGGGTCGGACGACGAACCACGCCCCAGGAACCCGATGTTGACGGGCCAGGCGTCGAAGGCGCCGAACGCGTGCCGCAGCGCCCAGGGCGAGTTGACGCCCACGCCCCACACCGGTCCGAACTCCTGCCCGATGATGGTGGTCACGCCGGACGCCAGCGAGGCCTCCATGACCCGCGGCGACAGCAGATGGACGTGCGTGTCGACGGCCCCGGCGGTGGCGATGAGGCCCTCGCCGGACACGATGGACGTGCCGGTGCCGACGACGACGTCGACGCCGTCGAGGGTGTCCGGGTTCCCGGCCCGCCCGACGGCGCTGATCCGGCCCTCGCGGATGCCGATCGACACCTTGCGGATGCCCTGCACGGCGTCGATCACCACGACGTTGCTGACCACGACGTCGCAGGTCTCCCGGACGGCGGCGGCCTTGAGGTGCAGTCCGTCGCGGGCGGTCTTGCCGAAGCCGGCGAGGAACTCGTCGCCGTACCGCTGCGCGTCGGACTCGACGCGGATCACGAGGCCCGAGTCGCCGAGCCGGACGCGGTCGCCGGCGCGCGGGCCGTGGGTGGCGGCGTATTCGTGCGGGTTCATCGCGCGGCTCCCAGATATCCGCAGGCGGTGGCCCTGCGCAGGGCCTCTTCCTTGGCCCCCGGCGCGTCCAGGGGCCCGTCGACGAGCCCGGCGAACCCGATCGCGACCCGTGCGCCCCCGATCGGGACCAGCCCGACCTCCCGGCTCTCCCCCGGCCCGAACCGCACCGACGACCCGGCGGGGACGGCGAGCCGCATGCCGTAGGCGGCCGAACGGTCGAAGTCCAGGCGGGGGTTGGCCTCGAAGAAGTGGAAGTGGGAGGTGACCGAGACGGGCACGCCCGCCGTGTTGACGACCGTGAGCCGCACCACCGCCTGGGGCTCGACGTGCGCGGGGCCCGGCAGCAGCGCCCCCGGACCGTCCTCGCGCGGCCCCGCGCCGCCGATGGGGTCGGAGACGACCGCGAGCCGGGAGCCGTCGTCGAAGACGGCCTCGACGTGCACCTCGGTGACGACGTCGGCGACGCCGGGCAGCACGTCGTCCGGACCGAGCACGGACCGCGCGGCCTCGATGGCCTCGGCGAGCCGTCGGCCGTCGCGGGCGGCCTCGCAGACGGTGTCCGCGATCAGGGCGGTGGCCTCGGGCACGTTGAGCCGCAGTCCGCGGGCGCGCCGGGCGCGGGCCAGCTCGGCGGCGCCGAACAGCAGCAGCCGGTCGCGCTCGGTGGGGGTGAGGCGCATGCCGTCTCCTTCCGGTTTAGAGCGCCACTCTAAACCGGAGGGCATAACAACCGGAAGGCCGGACGTCGACGAGTTTGAACAACACTCGAAGCGACATGATCCGAAACGACTTGGGGCCGCCCCCGACCCGAGGTCGGCGGCGGCCCTGAGCCGTGAAGCCGGAAGGGACCTATCCCAGCCGGTGCATCCAGCCGTGCTTGTCCTCCGCCGTGCCCCGCTGGATGTCCAGCAGCGCCCGGCGCAGCCTCAGCGTGACCTCGCCGGGCTCGCCGCCCGACTGCCGCCACTCGGCGCCGGCCCGCTTCACCGTGCCGACCGGCGTGATCACGGCCGCGGTGCCGCAGGCGAAGACCTCGGTGAGGGCGCCGCTCTCGGCATCGCGCTGCCACTGGTCGATGGAGACCCGGCCCTCCTCGGCCTCGTAGCCGAGGTCGCGGGCGACGGCGAGGAGGGAGTCGCGGGTGACGCCCTCCAGGATGGAGCCGGTGAGGGCGGGGGTGACGATCCGGTCGCCGTAGACGAAGTACAGGTTCATGCCCCCGAGTTCCTCGACCCACTTGTGCTCGACCGCGTCGAGGTAGCAGACCTGGTCGCAGCCCTTGGCGGCGGCCTCGGCCTGGGCGAGGAGGGAGGCGGCGTAGTTGCCGCCGGTCTTGGCGTCGCCCATGCCGCCGGGGACGGCGCGGACGCGGTCCTCGGAGAGCCAGATGGACACCGGCTTGACGCCGCCGGGGAAGTAGGCGCCGGCCGGGGAGGCGATGACGAGGAAGAGGTACTCGTTGGCGGGCTTCACGCCGAGGCCGACCTCGGTGGCGATCATGAAGGGGCGCAGGTAGAGGGACTCCTCGCCGCCGTGCGCCGGGACCCACGCCTTGTCCTGCCGGACCAGGGCGTCACAGGCCTCGATGAAGGTCTCGACCGGGAGTTCGGGCATCGCGAGCCGGCGGGCGGAGCGCTGGAAGCGCTTGGCGTTCTGGTCGGGGCGGAAGGTGGCGACGGAGCCGTCGGGCTGACGGTAGGCCTTGAGTCCCTCGAAGATCTCCTGCGCGTAGTGCAGGGTCATGTTGGCCGGATCGAGAGAGAGCGGGCCGTAGGGGACGAGCTGCCCGTCGTGCCAGCCGCGGCCCTCCGTCCACTTGATCGTCACCATGTGGTCGGTGAAGTGGCGGCCGAACCCGGGGCTGGCCAGGATCGCCTCCCGCTCCGCGGCGGAGAGCGGGTGGGCCGAGGGCTTGAGCTCGATCGTGGGCGTCGTCATCAGTGGTTGTCCTTCACCGGTTGTAGTGACGGGCCGCGCTCACGCCCGTACTGCCAGTGGCCAGTGCTAGGACGTCCGAGCATTCCCTCAATCCGCGGCTCCGCGTCCGATTATCGCAAGCGGGCGACGAGGGAGAAAACAGCGTGAATGCGGCCCGGGGTTGATGGTGGCACCCGGCGGGGACATGGGGAAGCCGCCGGGCGCGGATGCGACCCGGCGGCTTCGAGGCGAGCGCGGCGGGTCAGCCGGCTACGCGTACCGCCAGCGCGTCGCCGATCTCCGAGGTGGAGCGGGCGGGCTTGCCGGCGCGGTCCGCGAGGTCGGCGGCGACCGCGTCCTCGATGCGGGCGGCCTCGGCCTCGTGGCCGAGGTGGCGCAGCAACAGGGCGACGGAGAGGACCGTGGCGGTGGGGTCGGCCTTGCCCTGGCCGGCGATGTCCGGGGCCGAGCCGTGGACGGGCTCGAACATCGACGGGAACTCGCCGCTCGGGTTGATGTTGCCGGAGGCGGCGACGCCGATGCCGCCGGAGACGGCCGCGGCGAGGTCGGTGATGATGTCGCCGAAGAGGTTGTCGGTGACGATCACGTCGAACCGCTCGGGCTGGGTGACCAGGAAGATGGTCGCCGCGTCGACGTGGATGTACTCGGTGGTGACCTCGGGGTACTCCTCGGCCACCTTGTTGAAGATGTTCGTCCACAGGTGGCCCGCGAAGGTGAGCACGTTGTTCTTGTGGACCAGCGTGAGCTTCTTGCGGGGGCGGGCCTGGGCGCGGGCGAAGGCGTCGCGGACGACGCGCTCGACGCCGAAGGCGGTGTTGACGGACACCTCGGTGGCGACCTCGTGCGGGGTGCCCTTGCGGATGGTGCCGCCGTTGCCCGTGTAGGGGCCCTCGGTGCCCTCGCGGACGACCACGAAGTCGATCTCCGGCTGGCCGGCGAGCGGGGTGGCGACGCCGGGCAGGAGCTTCGACGGCCGCAGGTTGACGTGGTGGTCGAAGGCGAAGCGGAGCTTGAGCAGGAAGCCGCGCTCCAGGACGCCGGAGGGGACCGAGGGGTCGCCGATCGCGCCGAGCAGGATGGCGTCGTGCTGCTTGAGGGCCTCGAGGTCGGCGTCGGTGAGGGTCTCACCGGTGGCGTGGTAGCGCTGGGCGCCGAAGTCGTAGGCCTTGGTCTCCAGCTTCACATCCTGCGGAAGGACGGCGGAGAGGACTTTCAGGCCTTCGGCCACGACTTCCTGGCCGATGCCGTCACCGGGGATCACTGCGAGATCGAGGATGCGAGAGCTTGCCGACATGCGCAGCACCCTACTCCTCGTCCCATGGGATGACATGACGCGTCCGCGATCCGGACACCCGGACGGAGTCGGGCACCGTGGGGACGCACTGCGTTCACTCCTGCTTCCACGGGGCGTCGGGGCCCGATGGGAAAGTGTCGGCCATGGACCTCCCCGACTTCGGCATTCCGCCGCGGCTCGCCCGGCGGATGAGCATGGCCGAGCAGTACGAGTACCTGCGGGCGCACCTCACCCGGCGGCGCGCGCTGGTGACGGCCGGCGCGGTCGCGGGCGGGCTGCTGACCGGCTGTTCCGGCGGGAGCGGCGTGTCGGCGCCGAGCAGCGCACCGTCCGCCACGTCGAGGACGCCCGGCTCGGCCGTCGTCCCCTACGGCCGCCATCTGGCCTTCGGGGCGGATCCCCGCACACAGATGCGCGTCTCCTGGCAGGTGCCGGCCGCGGTGCGGCGGCCGTACGTGCGGATCGGCGCCCGTCCCGACGCGCTCGGGGAGCGGATCGAGGCGGAGGTGCGCGATCTGTACACGCCGGAGCTGGACGGGATCCGCGCGGCGGTGCAGCAGTACTACGTCCACGCGGCGCTGGACGGCCTGCTGCCGGGCGCGACGTACTACTACGGCATCGGACACGAGGGCCGCGATCCCGCCTCGCCCGAACACCGCGCCGCCATCGGCTCCTTCCGCACGGCGCCGGCGCGGCCGGAGTCGTTCGTGTTCACCGCCTTCGGCGACCAGGGGGTCGGGGACGCGCCGGAGACCAACAACGAGCTGATCCTGCGCCAGAAGCCCGCCTTCCATCTGCACGCCGGCGACATCTGCTACGCCAACGCCAAGGGCCGGGGCAAGAAGTCGGACGCCTACGACCCCTCCTTCTGGGACCACTTCATGGCGCAGACCTCCCAGGTGGCCGGGTCGGTGCCGTGGATGGTGACGACCGGCAACCACGACATGGAGGCCTGGTACTCCCCCGACGGCTACGGCGGCCAGTTCGCCCGCTGGTCGCTGCCGGACAACGGCTTCGACCCCAAGGGCGCGCCGGGGGTGTACGCGTTCCGGTACGGCAACGTGGGCGTGGTGGCGCTGGACGCGAACGACGTGTCGTACGAGATCCCCGCCAACCTCGGGTACAGCGAGGGCCGGCAGACGGCGTGGCTGGAGGCGACGCTGGGCGAGCTGCGCGCGGCGCCGGAGATCGACTTCGTCGTCGTGTACTTCCACCACTGCGCCTACTCGACGTCCTCGCACGCCTCGGACGGAGGGGTGCGCGCGGAGTGGGTGCCGCTGTTCGCCCGGCACCGGGTGGACCTGGTGATCAACGGGCACAACCACGTCTACGAGCGGACCGACGCGATCCGGGACGGCGAGGTGGGCCGGCCGGTGCCGATCGGCGGGACGACGGACCCGGCGAGGGACGGGACCGTGTACGTCACGGCGGGCGGCGGCGGCAGGGAGCTGTACGGCTTCCCGGCGGGCGTGCCGGAGAGCTACGAGGGCTCGGTCCAGGACGTCGAGTCCGTGGACACCTTCCGCTGGACCCGGTCGCGCGGGGACGCCCGGGAGACGGTGGAGTGGTCGCGGGTGCGCTACCGGGGCTTTTCGTTCCTCAAGGTGGAGGCGCACGCCGGGGCGGCACCGAGGCTCGCGGTGTCGGCGCTGGCGGCGACCGGGCAGCGGGTCGACCACTTCGAGGTGCGGCGCGGGCGGTAGGGCCCGGCCGTGGCTCAGTGGCCGGTGGCGCCGCCGTTGTCGCGGCGGTCGAGGGCGCGCTGGAGGGCCGCGGCGGCGTTCTTGCGGTCGGCCTCGCTGCTGCGGGAGACGTGACGGACTCGGCGGCGTGCGGTCGTCTCGGACATGGCGGATCGGCTCCTTCGTGGTCCCGGAGTGCGGGGAGGAAAGGGGGATGCGAGACGCCGGAAGGGACGGGGAGCGACGGTGCCGCAGGGGTTGCCTGCGCGGGCCCGGCTCACGGCCGTCATTCGCTTGGTCGAGCGAGACGTTCGGCTCCTACAAAACTAAGCGAGGACGGCGCATCTGTCTCCACAATTACTCGGACTTCCTACTATCTGAGACGGCCGGACGGACCACGCCCCGCCGACCTGCCGCTTTCCCGGCCCGTGTGGCTCAGAGCACGTCGCCGTCCCGCCAGTCGAAGCACAGCTCGCCCTCCGCGTCGAGGGGCCCGGCGAGCGCGGCCCGCACGTAGGTGCTGCCCTCCTCCTCGGGGAGCCGGACGACGCCCCCGGGACCCAGCGCGGCCACCCTCCCCGGCCACGCGCTCCAGCCCCGCGCCTCGTACAGCGCGGCCCCCTCGTCGCTGGCGGAGAGGGCGCCGAGGTCGTAGGCACGGTCGACGATCCCCTCCAGCACGCCCATGACCCGGCCCCCGAGCCCGGTACGGCGCACGTCCGGGCGCACGGCGACGTTCTCGACGTACCCGGTGCGCAGCCAGCGCCCCCGGTGCCGCACCCGCCGCATCACGACCGCCCCGTGCGCGGCGAGCCCGGCGTCGTCGTCCACGAGGACGTGCATCCCGCCGAGACCGTGGTCGAAGTCGTCGTCGCTGAAGTCCCCCGCGAACACGGCGTCCAGGAAGCCGCGCAGGGCACGCAGTTCGGCGGGGGCGAGGTCGGCGGTGTGGACGGTACGGATCGTCGTCATGGGCCCAGTATTCGGGATGCCGTGACCCGCGCGGGCCGCCCGCCGCCTCCCACGCGAACGGGCCGGGTCCCCGTGGACCCGGCCCGTCGGCGACGGCTGACGGAGGTCAGCCCATGTGCGGGTAGGTGTAGTCGGTCGGCGGGACCAGCGTCTCCTTGATCGAGCGGGTCAGCGTCCAGCGCGTCAGGTTCTGCGGGGCGCCGGCCTTGTCGTTGGTGCCGGAGGCGCGGCCGCCGCCGAAGGGCTGCTGGCCGACGACGGCGCCGGTCGACTTGTCGTTGATGTAGAAGTTGCCCGCCGCGTAGCGCAGCTTCTCCATCGTGTACGCCGCCGCCGCGCGGTCGCCCGCGATGACCGAGCCGGTGAGGGCGTAGTCGGACACCGACTCCATCTGCGTCAGCATCTCGTCGTACGTGTCGTCCTCGTAGACGTGCACGGCGAGGATCGGGCCGAAGTACTCGGTCGTGAAGACCTCGTTCTGTGGGTCGGTGCACTCGATGACGGTCGGGCGGACGAAGTAGCCGACCGAGTCGTCGTAGGAGCCGCCCGCGACGATCGTGCACGCCGGGTCCTGCTTGGCGCGCTCGATGGCGGCCTTGTTCTTGGCGAAGGCTCGCTCGTCGATGACCGCGCCGATGAAGTTCGACAGGTCGGTGACGTCGCCCATGGTGAGGTAGTCGACCTCGGCCGCGAACTCCTCCTTGAAGCCGGAGTTCCAGATCGACGCCGGGATGTAGGCGCGGGAGGTCGCGGAGCACTTTTGGCCCTGGTACTCGAAGGCGCCGCGGGTCAACGCGGTCTTCAGCACCGCGCGGTCGGCGCTCGGGTGGGCGACCAGGAAGTCCTTGCCGCCGGTCTCGCCGACCAGGCGCGGGTAGGAGCGGTACTTCTCGATGTTGGCGCCGACCGTCTTCCACAGGTACTGGAACGTCTTGGTCGAGCCGGTGAAGTGGATCCCGGCGAGGTCCCGGTGGTGCAGGGCCACCTCGGAGACCTCGATGCCGTCGCCGGTGACGAGGTTGATGACGCCCTTGGGCAGCCCGGCCTCCTCCAGCAGCCGCATCAGCAGCACGGCGGCGTGGGTCTGGGTGGGGGACGGCTTCCAGACGACGACGTTGCCCATCAGCGCCGGGGCGGTGGGCAGGTTGCCTGCGATGGCCGTGAAGTTGAACGGCGTGATCGCGTAGACGAAGCCCTCCAGCGGGCGGTGGTCCAGACGGTTCCAGACGCCCGGGGAGTTGGCCGGGGGCTGCTCGGCGAGGATCTGCCGGGCGTAGTGGACGTTGAACCGCCAGAAGTCGACCAGCTCGCAGGGGGTGTCGATCTCGGCCTGCTGGGCGGTCTTGGACTGGCCGAGCATGGTGGACGCGGCCAGCGTCTCGCGCCAGGGTCCGGCCAGCAGCTCGGCGGCGCGCAGGATGATCGCCGCGCGGTCGTCGAACGCCATCGCACGCCAGGCGGGCGCGGCGGCCAGGGCCGCGTCGATGGCGTCCTGCGCGTCCTGCCGGGTGGCGTTGCCGTACGTGCCGAGGCGGGCCTTGTGGTTGTGCGGCTGGACGACGTCGAAGCGCTCGCCGCCGCCCATCCGCCGCTCGCCGCCGATGGTGCAGGGCAGGTCGATCGGGTTGTCGGCCAGCTCCTTCAGCCTGGCCTCCAGCCGGGCGCGCTCGGGAGAGCCGGGGGCGTAGCCGTGCACCGGCTCGTTGACGGGGGTGGGGACCTGGGTCACAGCGTCCATGAGATCCGTAACTCCTTGAACTTGAGCGGGTGGTGGGCTCAGCCCTTGCTGACCATCGAGCGGACGAAGAAGCGCAGGTTCGCCGGCTTCTCCGCGAGCCGCCGCATGAAGTAGCCGTACCAGTCGGTGCCGTACGCCGTGTAGACGCGCATCCGGTGGCCGTCGGCGGCGAGCCGCAGGTGCTCCTCGCCGCGGATGCCGTACAGCATCTGGAACTCGTAGTCGCCCGGCTTGCGTCCCGCGCGGTGGGCGAGTTCCTGGGCGATGGCGATCAGACGCGGGTCGTGGGACCCGATCATCGGGTAGCCCTCGCCGTCCATCAGGACGCGCAGGACGCGGACGTACGCCTTGTCGATCTCGTGCCTGTCCTGGAGCGCGACCTTCGCGGGCTCCTTGTAGGCGCCCTTGACCAGGCGGACCCGGCTGCCGTTCGCGGCCAGGCGGCGGGCGTCGGCCTCGGTGCGCAGGAGGTACGCCTGGATGACGCAGCCAGTCCGGGGGAAGTCCCGGCGCAGTTCGTCGTGGATGGCGAACATCGAGTCGAGGGTGGTGTGGTCCTCCGCGTCCAGTGTGACCGTGGTGCCGATCTCCGCGGCGGCCTCGACGACCGGGCGGACGTTGGCGAGGGCCAGCTCGTGCCCGCCGGGCAGCGCCTGGCCGAACATCGACAGCTTCACGGACATCTCGACGCGTTCGCCCAGCTCCAGCGGCTTCAGGCGGTCGATCAGCTCCAGATAGGCGTCACGGGCGGCGGTGGCCTGCTCGGGCGTGGTGATGTCCTCGCCGACGACGTCCATGGTCAGTTCGAGGCCCTTGGCGGTGAGGTCCTCGACGATCGGCACGATCTCGTCCACGGTCTCGCCGGGGATGAACCGGTCGACGACCTGCTTCGTCACCGGGGCCGCCGAGATCAGGCGTCGCATCCGGTCGCTGCGCGACGCGGCGAGAATCACGGGACCCAGCACGGGGCACCTCCACATACCAACCCGAACGAGGCCGCATCCCGACGGTCCGGGAACGGCACGGAGAACCACCGTGAAAGTTAAGGATCCCTCGGATCGTCGGCCATCGACAGCTGTCACGCATCCCCGCCGCAGATCTCAGACATCTGTATGAAGGTGGCGCGAAAGTGCGGGAGAATGCCGTGGTGACGTCGGATTACAGGGGTGACTACCAGGAGCTGGTCGACGAGATCTCCGAGCTGCTGGGCGCCCCGGCGACGCTGGAGAACCGCGACTTCGAGCTGATCGCCTTCGGCGCCTACGACAGCGAGGGGGAGCTGGACGCCTCGGCCCTGGACCCGGTCCGGGCCCGCTCGATCCTGACCCGCCGCTCCACGCCCGCCGTCCGCGCCTGGTTCGAGGGCTTCGGCATCACCCGGGCGACCGGCCCGGTGCGCATCCCCCGGACGCCGGAGGCGGGGGTGCACCGGGGGCGGATCTGTCTGCCCGTACGCCATCGGGGTGTCGTCCGCGGCTACGTCTGGCTGCTGGAGGACGAGCCCGGGCCCACCGAGCGGCAGCTGGCCGCCGCCATGGAGGTGACCGCCCGCATCGGGGCGCTGCTCGCCGACGAGGCCCAGCACGGCGCCGACCTGACCCGTGAGCTGCGGGCCGCGGTGACCGCCGAGCGGGGCTGGCAGCGGGACATGGCGGTGGCCGCCCTGCGCACCGAGCTGGGGCCGCGCGCCGAGGGCCCGCACGCGGTGGTGTGCGTGGCGCCGTGGCCGTCCGCCGACCCGGAGGACGCCCCGTCGGCCCGTACGGTGCCCCATGCGACGGCCGTGTGCACGGCGCCGTGGGGAACGGCGGGGCAGGGCCTCGCGGTGCTGGTGCGGCTGCGCGCCGCGGACGTGCCGGGGCCGGCGCTGACGGCGGCGTCCCGGCTGCTCGGGGAGGGCGCGCGGGCCGGGGTCGGCGAGCCGTTCACCGGTCTGGCGGGTCTGGCGACGGCCTGGCAGCAGGCATCGGCCGCGGCCCGCGCCGCGCTCGCCGAGCCCCGCTTCGGGCCCGTCGCCGAGTGGTCCCGCATCGGCCCCTACCGCCTGCTCACCGCCCTGTCCCCGGAGGCGGCCCGCGACCGCGCCGTGGCCCCGCTGCTCTCTCCCGCCCAGGCCGAGCTGGCCCGCACCGCCGAGGCGTACCTGGACCGCGCGGGCCAGGCCGGCCGCACCGCCGCCGACCTGGGCATCCACCGCCAGACCCTGTACTACCGGCTGTCCCGTGTCGAACAGCTCACCGGCCTGGACCTGGCCGACGGCGAGGACCGCCTGCTGCTGCACATGGCCCTGAAGGCGGCCCGGATCTGACCGTCACCAGCACCTGACCCTCACCACCCGACCGTCGCCCGACATGGCGACGCCGGGCGGCCGAGGAATGCCTCGGTCGCCCGGCGTCGTGCCGAAGCGGGGGTCAGACCAGGTTCACCGAACGGGCCGACGTCGCCCCGATCTCCGCAGCCAGCTCGCCGAGCACGCCCGGGGAGACGGTGTCGTCCACGGTCAGCACGGCCAGCGCCTCGCCGCCCACGTCCGCGCGGGCGACCTGCATGCCGGCGATGTTGATGCCCGCCTCGCCGAGGATGCGGCCGACGGTGCCGACGACGCCCGGACGGTCCTCGTACCGCAGGACCACCATGTGGTCGGCGAGCGCGAGGTCCACGTCGTAGTCGCCGACCGCCACGAGCTTCTGCAGGTGCTTGGGACCGGCGAGGGTGCCGGACACCGACACCTCCTCGCCGTCGCCGAGGGTGCCGCGCACGGTGACGACGTTGCGGTGGTCCGGCGACTCGGAGCTGGTCGTCAGCCGCACCTCGACGCCGCGCTCCTGGGCGAACAGCGGGGCGTTGACGTAGGACACCGTCTCGTCGACGACGTCCTCGAAGACGCCCTTGAGCGCGGACAGCTCCAGCACCTTCACGTCGTGCTGGGTGATCTCGCCGTACACCTCGACGTCGAGGCGGACGGCGACCTCGCCGGCCAGCGCGGTGAAGATCCGGCCGAGGCGCTCGGCGAGCGGCAGACCCGGCTTGACGTCCTCGGCGATGACGCCGCCCTGGACGTTGACCGCGTCCGGGACCAGCTCGCCGGCGAGCGCCAGGCGCACCGAGCGGGCGACGGCGATGCCGGCCTTCTCCTGCGCCTCGTCGGTCGACGCGCCCAGGTGCGGGGTCGCGACGACCTGGTCGAACTCGAACAGCGGGGAGTCCGTGCAGGGCTCCTTGGCGTACACGTCGAGGCCGGCGCCGGCGACGCGGCCCTCCTTGAGCGCCGAGTACAGCGCCTCCTCGTCGACGATGCCGCCGCGCGCGGCGTTGACGATGCGCACGCTCGGCTTGACCTTGCGCAGCGCCTCGTCGCCGATCAGGCCGACCGTCTCGGGCGTCTTGGGCAGGTGGACGGTGATGAAGTCGGAGACCTCCAGCAGCTCGTCCAGCGACAGCACCTTGACGCCCATCTGCGCGGCCCGCGCGGGCTGCACATAGGGGTCGTAGGCGACGACCTTCATGCCGAACGCGGACATCCGCTGGGCGACCAGCGCGCCGATGCGGCCGAGGCCGACGACGCCGAGGGTCTTCTCGGCCAGTTCGACGCCGGTGTACTTGCTCCGCTTCCACTCGCCGTTCTTGAGCGCGGCGTTGGCCTGCGGGATGTTGCGGGCGGTGGCGAGGATCAGACCGCAGGCCAGTTCGGCGGCGGTCACGATGTTGGAGGTGGGGGCGTTGACGACCATCACGCCGGCCTTGGTGGCGGCGGACACGTCGACGTTGTCCAGGCCGACGCCGGCTCGTGCGACGACCTTGAGCCGGTTCGCGGCCGCGATGGCCTCGGCGTCGACCTTGGTTGCCGAGCGGATGAGGATCGCGTCGACGTCGGCGAGGGCGGGCAGCAGCTCGGCGCGGTCCGCGCCGTTGCAGTGCCGGATCTCGAAGTCCGGGCCAAGCGCGTCCACGGTCGCGGGCGACAGCTCTTCAGCGATGAGTACGACAGGTTTCGAGCTCACGTGAGTCCTCACATGTGCAATGCGGACGGCCGTCCCGACGGCCGCAGGCGGTGGAGGGGGGCTTGCCGCGTGTGACGCACGACGCTGTGGGCCTGACGCGTATTAGTACGGCAGTGTAGTGGCGCGGCGGTCGGCGGCTTGCGCCTCTGCGGAAGGATCACCCGTCCGTGGCTGGACCGGGTGGACAACACCGTGGCGCAAAGGGCCGGAGCGCATGGCTCCGGCCCTTCGTCCCGAGGCTTACGCCTCCTCGTTCACCCAGCTCATGAGCTTGCGCAGCTCCTTGCCGGTGGTCTCCAGCAGGTGCTCGGAGTCCTGCTTCTTGTACTCGTTGTACTTCTTCAGACCGCCGTGGTACTCGTCCATCCAGTTCCGGGCGAAGGTGCCGTCCTGGATCTCGGCGAGCACCTTCTTCATCTCGGCCTTGGTGGCCTCGGTGATGATGCGCGGGCCGGTGACGTAGTCGCCCCACTCGGCGGTCTCGGAGATGGACCAGCGCATCTTCTCCAGGCCGCCCTCGTACATGAGGTCGACGATCAGCTTCAGCTCGTGCAGGCACTCGAAGTAGGCGATCTCCGGCTGGTAGCCCGCCTCGGTCAGCGTCTCGAAGCCCGCCTTGACCAGCGCCGCGGTGCCACCGCACAGCACGGCCTGCTCACCGAACAGGTCGGTCTCGGTCTCCTCGGTGAAGGTGGTCTTGATGACGCCGGCGCGGGTGCCGCCGATGCCCTTGGCGTACGACAGGGCGAGCGCGAAGGCGTTGCCGGTGGCGTCCTGCTCGACGGCGGCGATGCAGGGAACGCCGCGGCCCTCCTCGTACTGACGGCGCACCAGGTGGCCCGGGCCCTTGGGGGCGACCATGCAGACGTCGACGCCGGCCGGGGGCTTGATGAAGCCGTAGCGGATGTTCAGGCCGTGGCCGAAGAACAGCGCGTCGCCGTCCTTCAGGTTGTCCTTGATCGACTCCTCGTAGACCTGGGCCTGGATGGGGTCCGGCACCAGGATCATGATGACGTCGGCCTCGGCGGCGGCCTCGGCGGGGGTGACCACGCGCAGGCCCTGCTCCTCGGCCTTCGCCTTGGACTTGGAGCCCTCGTGCAGACCGACGCGGACGTCGACACCCGAGTCACGCAGCGACAGGGCGTGGGCGTGGCCCTGGCTGCCGTACCCGATGACCGCGACCTTGCGGCCCTGGATGATGGACAGGTCGGCGTCGGCGTCGTAGAACAGCTCGGCCACTTTGGGTTCTCTCCTTGGGGTGCAGATGTTGCGTCCCACCGTATGACGGGGGGCGGAAGGGAAGTCTGGGGGTCTCGGCATACGGGCGGCCGGTCGTCGCCGGCCGCCCGGTCATGTCGTTACGCCGACCGGTCCAGTGCGCGCAGCGACCGGTCCGTGATCGAACGCGCTCCGCGTCCGATGGCGATCGTGCCGGACTGCACCAGCTCCTTGATGCCGTACGGCTCCAGCATCTTGAGCATGGCGGACAGCTTGTCGCTGCTGCCGGTGGCCTCGATGGTCACGGCCTCCGGGGAGACGTCCACGGTCTTGGCGCGGAAGAGCTGGACGATCTCGACGATCTGGGAGCGCGTCTCGTTGTCCGCCCGCACCTTCACCAGAACGAGTTCCCGCTGAACGGCCGAACCGGGTTCCAGTTCGACGATCTTCAGCACGTTGACGAGCTTGTTGAGCTGCTTGGTGACCTGCTCCAGCGGCAGGTCCTCCACGTTCACCACGATGGTGATGCGGGAGATGTCGGGGTGCTCGGTGACGCCGACCGCGAGGGAGTCGATGTTGAAGCCGCGGCGGGAGAACAGGGCGGCGATCCGGGCGAGGATGCCGGGGGTGTTCTCCACCAGGACGGAGAGCGTGTGCTTGGACATGGGTCTGATTCCTTTACCTGCGGCTCTCAGTCGTCTTCGTTGTCGCCGAAGTCGGGGCGGACGTCCCGGGCGGCCATGATCTCGTCGTTGGAGGTGCCGGCGGCCACCATCGGCCAGACCATCGCGTCCTCGTGGACGACGAAGTCCACCACGACCGGGCGGTCGTTGACGGAGTTCGCCTCCTCGATGACCTTGTCGAGGTCGGCCGGGTCCTCGCAGCGGATCGCGTAGCAGCCCATCGCCTCGGACAGCTTGACGAAGTCGGGCACGCGGGTGCCCCGGGCCTGCGGGTTGACGTCGTCCGGGCCGGAGTGCAGCACCGTGTTGGAGTAGCGCTGGTTGTAGAACAGCGTCTGCCACTGGCGGACCATCCCGAGGGCGCCGTTGTTGATGATGGCGACCTTGATCGGGATGTTGTTCAGGGCGCAGGTGGTCAGCTCCTGATTGGTCATCTGGAAGCAGCCGTCGCCGTCGATCGCCCACACGGTGCGCTCGGGCGCGCCGGCCTTGGCGCCCATGGCGGCCGGCACGGCGTAGCCCATGGTGCCCGCGCCGCCGGAGTTGAGCCAGGTGGCGGGCTTGTCGTACTCGATGAAGTGCGCGGCCCACATCTGGTGCTGGCCGACGCCCGCGGCGAAGATCGTGCCCTGCGGGGCCAGCTGTCCGATGCGCTCGATGACCTGCTGCGGGGAGAGCGAGCCGTCCTCGGGGAGGTCGTAGCCGAGCGGGTAGGTGTCGCGCCAGCGGCTGAGGTCCTTCCACCAGGCGGTGTAGTCGCCCCGGTGGCCCTCGCCGTGCTCCTTCTGGACGGCCTGGATCAGGTCGGCGATGACCTCGCGGGCGTCCCCGACGATCGGCACGTCCGCGGCCCGGTTCTTGCCGATCTCGGCGGGGTCGATGTCGGCGTGGACGATCTTGGCGTGCGGGGCGAAGCTGTCCAGCTTGCCGGTGACGCGGTCGTCGAAGCGGGCGCCGAGGGCGACGATCAGGTCGGCCTTCTGCAGCGCGGTGACGGCGGTGACCGAACCGTGCATGCCCGGCATGCCCACGTGCAGCGGGTGGCTGTCGGGGAACGCGCCGAGCGCCATCAGGGTGGTGGTGACCGGCGCTCCGGTCAGCTCGGCGAGGACCTTCAGCTCGGCGGTGGCGCCGGCCTTGAGGACGCCGCCGCCGACGTAGAGGACGGGGCGCTTCGCGCCGGTGATCAGCTTGGCGGCCTCGCGGATCTGCTTGGCGTGCGGCTTGGTCACCGGGCGGTAGCCGGGCAGGTCCATGACCGGCGGCCAGGCGAAGGTGGTCTTCGCCTGGAGGGCGTCCTTGGCGATGTCGACCAGGACCGGGCCGGGGCGGCCGGTGGAGGCGATATGGAACGCCTGCGCGATCACCCGCGGGATGTCCTCCGCCTTGGTGACGAGGAAGTTGTGCTTCGTGATCGGCATGGTGATGCCGACGATGTCCGCCTCCTGGAAGGCGTCCGTGCCGATCGCCTTGGAGGCGACCTGACCGGTGATCGCGACCAGCGGCACGGAGTCCATGTGGGCGTCGGCGATCGGCGTGACCAGGTTGGTGGCGCCGGGTCCGGAGGTCGCCATGCAGACGCCGACCTTGCCGGTGGCCTGGGCGTAACCGGTGGCGGCGTGACCCGCGCCCTGCTCGTGGCGGACCAGGACGTGGCGGACCCGGGTGGAGTCCATCAGCGGGTCGTACGCCGGGAGGATCGCACCGCCGGGAATGCCGAATACCGTGTCGGCCCCGACCTCCTCGAGAGAGCGGATGAGGGACTGCGCACCCGTGACGTGCTCGGGGGCGGGCTGTCCTCCGGATCGGGGCCGCGGCTGCGGGTGAGGGGCCCCGGTGGCCTGCTCGGTCATCGGCATTCTCTTCTCGATGCTGAGGGTTTTTGCGAGGTTTGTGCGATGTACGGCTGTTGTACGGAAGGTGCCCGTGCAACAAAAAACCCCTCGTGCCAAAAGGCAAGCGAGGGGAGCGCGCCGGTGTGGTCGCTGGGGATTCCGGATGATCCTCCGGTGGGTCCCAGCTCAGCCGACGCGCTGTCCAAGTACGAGAATTCGGGTGCGCATGGCACTGACCCTCCCCCCGGCACGCACCCACTGTCAAGTGGGTGGGACGGGAGTCTCATTATGTGAACGAAGGGTCGTGCCGGCGCCGAGAACGGCGGTCATACCGCCGGTGTACACCCCCGCGCCGCCGCCCGCGAACGCGGGCTCGGCCGGTCCGTGCGGCACCGGATATCTCCCGGAGGACAGGGCCCGGCGCAGCCGGTACTCGTCCAGCGGGCCGGAGAACGCCATGCCCACGCCCTGGGTGCAGCCCATCGCGCGCAGGGCGACGACCTGCTCGGGCAGGTCCACGCCCTCGGCCACGGACTGCAGCCCGAGGTCGCCGGCGATCCGCAGCAGCCCGCTGGTGATCTTGTGCAGCCGCGCGGACTCGACGACGCCCTCGACCAGGCTCCGGTCCAGCTTGAGCACGTCCAGCGGGAGTCTGCGCAGCGCGGTGACGGCCGGGCAGCCGCCGCCGAAGCCGTCCAGCGCGATCCGTACGCCGAGCCGTCTGAGGGCGGCCAGCCGTCGCTCCAGGTCGTCCAGGGCGACCCGGGCGTCGATGTCGGACAACTCGATCAGCAGCGCCCCGGACGGCAGCCCGTGCCGGGTCAGCAGCGCCTCGACGGAGCCGAGCGGCATCGACCGGTCCAGCAGCCGGCGGGCGGACATCCGGACGGCCACGGGCGCCGCGAGCCCTCCGGCGGCCCGCTCCGCGGCCTGGGCGGCGGCCTCCTCCAGCATCCAGCGGTCGAGTTCGGCGGTGCGGTCGCTCTCGGCGGCCACCCGCAGGAACTCGGCGGGCGTGAACAGCACCCCCTGCGAGGACCGCCAGCGCGCCTGCGCGGCGACGGCCGCGATCCGGCCGTCCTCCAGGCACACCACGGGCTGGTGCAGCAGGGTGAACTCGCCGTCGTGCAGCGCGGCCCGCAGGCGCGTGGCCAGCTCCGCCTTGCGTACGACGTCCTGCTGCATCTGCGGCTTGTACAGCTCGACGCGGCCCTTGCCCGCCGACTTCGCCCGGTACATCGCGAGGTCGGCGTTGCGCAGCAGTTCGCCGGCGCCGAGGCCCGGCTCGGCGAAGGCGACGCCGATGGATGCGGCGACCCGGACGTCGTTGCCGTCGATGAGGTAGGGCTGCGACAGGGTGATCCTGAGACGGTCGGCGAGTTCCAGGATGTGCCGTTCGCGGGCGCCGCGGTCGCGGGCGCCCTCGCCGAGGATGAGGGCCGCGAACTCGTCGCCGCCCAGCCGGGAGGCGGTGTCGCCCTGACGGACCGCCTCCTGGAGTCTGCGGGCGGCCTGGATCAGCAGTTCGTCCCCGGCCTGGTGGCCGATGGTGTCGTTGACGGCCTTGAAGCCGTCGAGGTCGATGAAGAGCACCGCCGTGCCCCGGTCGGACGTGCGGCGGCCGGACAGGGCGGCCTGGACCCGCCGGGTGAACAGGGCGCGGTTGGGCAGGTCGGTGAGCGGGTCGTGCTCCGCGTTGTGCTGCAGCTGCGCCTGGAGGCGCACCCGCTCGGTGACGTCACGGCTGTTGAAGATCAGCCCGCCGTGGTGCCGGTTGACGGTCGACTCCACGTTCAGCCAGCCGCCGTCGCCGGACCGGAAGCGGCACTCGATGCGGGTGGTCGGTTCCTGCGCCGGGCTGGCGGCGAGGAAGCGGCGCACCTCGTGCACCACGCAGCCCAGGTCCTCCGGGTGGATGAGCTCGGCCAGCTCGGTGCCGACCAGATCCTCGGCGGGACGGCCGTAGACCCCGGCGGCGGCCGGGGAGACGTACCGCAGGATGCCGTTGGGCGCGGCGATCATGATGACGTCGCTGGAGCCCTGCACCAGGGAGCGGAAGTGGTTCTCCTTCTGCGCCAGTTCCTGGGTGAGGGTGATGTTGTCGAGCAGCATGATCCCCTGGCGCACGACCAGGGCGAGCACGACGGTGCCGCCGGTCAGCAGCACCACGCGGTCCACGCTGCGGCCGGTGAGCACGTTGTAGAGGATCCCGAGGGTGCACACGGCCGCCGCGAGGTAGGGCGTGAGGGCGGCCAGGGAGCAGGTGAGCGGCCGGGTGGGCGGGTACCTGCCGGGCTCGCCCGCCGGCGCCGGCGCGGGGCGGGGGGCCGGGTGGGCGTCGCCTCGCTGCCCGGGCAGGTGCTCGCGCACCACCCGGGTCCCCGGCTCGTCACCGCCCTCTCCCGTCCGGGCGGCCACCCAGGGCGCGTACGCCAGCAGCAGCGAGCCGGCGAACCAGCCCGCGTCGAGCAGCTGTCCGGAGCGGTAGGTGTCGTGCAGCAGCGGCGAGGTGAACAGGGCGTCGCACATCACCGTGAGGGCGAGTCCGCCGATCGCCGTGTTGACGGCGGAGCGGTTGGCGCCGGAGCGCCGGAAGTGCAGCGCGAGCACCATGCTCACCAGGGCGATGTCGAGCAGCGGGTAGGCCAGCGACAGGGCGGTGTGGGCGACGCCGGGTCCGCCGCCCTTGGCGGTCTGGGCGAGGGCCAGGCTCCACGAGAGGGTGACCAGGGAGCCGCCGATGAGCCAGGCGTCCAGGCCCAGGCAGACCCAGCCCGCCTTGCTGGCCGGGCGCTTGGCGAGCACCAGCAGGCCGACGATCGCGGGCGGGGCGAAGCACAGGAAGAACACGTCCGCGTAGCTGGGGGTGGGCACGGGTCGCTCCAGGACGACCTCGTACCATCCCCACACGGCGTTGCCGAAGGCCGCCATCAGCGAGGAGAGGGCGAACAGCAGCCATGCGGAGCGGAACCGGACGCGGCGGCTGCGGGCGTACAGGAAGCACGAGACGGCGGCCGCGAACGCGGCGGCGCTGAGGCCGAAGTCGCCCATGACCAGGGCGAGTTCCTCGGATCCCCAGCCGGCGGCGGCGCCGATGGCGTAGGCCGCGCAGAGCACGGCGAGGACGAGTTGCCGCACGGTGCTCGACGGTCCGCGCAGGACCGGCGGGCGGGGCGGCAGCGGGCCCGGCCGGCCGGGGTGCGGCCGCAGCGCCGGGTCGAGCGTGGTCGTGGTCGTCGGGGGCGCGTTCACCGGGGCCTCCCGGTCCGCGCGCCCGGGCCCCGCGGGTCCCGGTGCGCTGGGTGAGCGTGTTTCCTGCGGCTGCCCTGCCGGTGATGGTGCCGGCCGAGGTGGCCGGTGTGACCGCGTCTGCCCGCGGTCGTGCGCCAGGGTCGTCGGCGTCCCCGCCGCGTCGGATCGTTGGTCCATAGGCCGTGCATCGCCCGTCGCCCCCCTCACAGTCCGAAATGTTCATCCCCGGCGCCGAACGGTCAGCGGCGCAGCCCCTGTCGGGACGATACACCAGGATCGTCACTCAGGGACATAGTTCGTCTACGCTCCGTGACCACCAGCGAGAACGTGGAAACGGACCGCTTCCGGCCGGATGCGGACGGTACCGGAAGCGGGTGACGCGTCTGTTGCGCCGTTCTTACCGCGTACCACGCGTACGGCTGAGGTCACCCACCGTTCGCGCCCGTCGTAAGGATCACGTTGCGCAGCGGCTCCCGGTTCACGAATCGTCGGAGCTGATCCGCCAACAGCCGTGTGGCGCGCGGGAGAAAGGCGGACGTGGGCCCTCCGACGTGCGGGCTGATCAGTACGCCGGGGGCGTGCCACAGCGGGTGCCCGGCGGGCAGCGGCTCGGGGTCGGTGACGTCGAGGGCGGCGGTGATGCGTCCGGTCGTCACCTCGTCGAGCAGGGCTTTCGTGTCCACGACGGGGCCGCGGGCGACGTTCACGAGGAGCGCGCCGTCCTTCATCCGGGCGAGGAAGCCGGCGTCCACCAGGCCCCGGGTGGCCTCGGTGAGGGGGGTGGAGAGGATCACCACGTCCGCGTCGGGGAGCAGGGCCGGCAGTTCGGTGAGCGGATGCACGGGACCGCGCGCCGTGGCACGCGCAGAGCGCGCGACGCGCGCCACCCGCGCGAGCTCGAAGGGCGTGAGCCGGTCCTCGATCGCCGCGCCGATGGAGCCGTACCCGACGATGAGCACGCTGCGGTCCGCCAGCGCCGGCCGGAACCCGCCCCGCCACTCCCCCCTGTCCTGGGCCCGCACGAAGTCCGGGATGCCGCGCAGGGAGGCCAGGATCAGGGCGAGGGTCAGTTCGGCGGTGCTGGCCTCGTGCACGCCGCGCGCGTTGCACAGCCGCACCCCGGGCCTCAAGTGCCGCAGCCCCGGCTCGACATGATCGATCCCGGCGGACAGCGTCTGCACCACCTGAAGGGACGTCATGCCGGGCAGGGGGCGCACGGCGATCTCGGACGGCTTCATGTAGGGCACGACGTACCAGACGCAGTCGGCCGGGTCCGCGGGGAACTCGGCGCCGTCCCAGAAACGGTAGTCGAGCCCCGCCGGGAGCCCGTCGATCTCCTCCGGGGGGATGGGCAGCCACACGTCAGCAGTCATGGTCGGAGGCTATGTCAGGGCCCGACGACGGCAGAGGTTAGGTTGGGCGGAAGCTAGGGAGGTCACGGGCAGGTGGAGCGCAGGACGATCGGCGCGGCGGCTCTTCGGGTGGGGGCCGTCGGGCTCGGGTGCATGCCGATGAGCTGGGGGTACAGCACGTCCCGGCAACGGGGGGACGAGTCGGTCAGGGCTGTGCACCGGGCGTTGGATCTGGGCTCGACGCTGCTGGACACGGCCGACATGTACGGCCCGTTCACCAACGAGCTGCTGGTGGGGCGGGTGTTGAAGGAGCGGCGCGAGGACGCGTTCGTGTCGACCAAGGTCGGCCTGCTGGTGGGCGAGCAGCACATCGTGGCCAACGGCCGCCCCGGCTATGTGAGACGGGCCTGCGACGCCTCGCTGCGGCGGCTCCAGACGGACGTCATCGACCTCTACCAGTTGCACCGCGCCGACCCGGAGGTCCCGGTCGAGGAGACCTGGGGCGCGATGGCGGAGCTGGTGCGCGCCGGGAAGGTGCGGGCGCTGGGGCTGTGCGCGGTGGGCGTGCGCGGCGGGCGGCGGTCGGGAGCACGGCTGTACGACGCGACGATCCGGCAGTTGGAGCGGGTGCAGCAGGTCTTCCCGGTGGCCGCGGTGCAGGCGGAGCTGTCGGTGTGGTCGCCCGAGGCACTGCGCACGCTGCTGCCGTGGTGCGCGGCCCGCGGCATCGGCTTCCTGGCGGCGATGCCGCTGGGCAACGGCTTCCTGACCGGCACGCTGACGCCGGGCGAGGGTTTCGAGCCGGACGACATGCGCGCCCGGCATCCCCGTTTCACCGCGGAGATGATGGCCGCGAACCAGCCGATCGTGGTCGGGCTGCGGCACATCGCCGCCCGGCACGGCGAGCACGTGACCCCGGCGCAGGTGGCGCTGGCCTGGGTGCTGGCGCAGGGCCCGCACGTGGTGCCGGTGCCGGGGACGAAGCAGGAGCGCTGGGTGACGCAGAACGCGGGCGCGGCGGGGTTGCGGCTGTCGGAGCAGGACCTGGCGGAGGTGGCGGGGCTGCCTGCGGCGCAGGGGTCGTGGGACTGAGCCGGGGGGCTGTGGGGCGAGGGCTCCGGCGGTCGGTGGAGGGTTCGGCGGCGGTGGAGGGTTCGGCAGTCGGTCGGGGGTTCGACGGTCGGCCGCGGGGTCGGCGGCCGGTGGAGGGTTCGACGGTCGGCCGCGGGGCCGGCGGCCGGTGAGGGACTCGGCGGTCGGTTGAGGGTTCGGTGGAGCGGGAACCTGTGAGGCGCGAGCGGTGTATGACAAGGAGAACCCGCCGCGTCGAAGGGACCATGATCGTGCAACGTCGAGCTGTGTCGGCCGTACTGGCCGCGGCCGCGCTCCTGCTCACGGCCGGCTGCTCCTCCGACGACGAGGGGGGCGGCCCCGCCGCGGGCGGTGCGAGCACGGCCCCGGGCGGTTCCTCGGCCCCGGCCTCGCCGTCGTCGTCGTCCGCCGAGCAGGCCCCGCCCGCCAAGGGCTCGGTCAAGGTGGTGCGCACGGTCGCCGAGGGCCTGAGGAGTCCCTGGGGGCTGGCCCCGCTGCCGGGCGGCGGCCTGCTGGTGTCGTCCCGCGACGAGGGGACGATCACGCATGTCGACGAGAAGACCGGCCGCACGACGGAGGTGGGCGAGGTGCCCGGGGTGTCCGCGCAGGGCGAAGGCGGCCTGCTCGGCCTGGCGCTCTCCCCCGACTTCGCCTCCGACAACATGATCTACGCCTACTTCACCTCCGCCTCGGACAACCGCATCGTGCGGATGCTCTACGACGCGGACAAGCCCGCCGGCCAGCGGCTGGGCGCGCCGGACACGGTGTTCCGGGGCATCCCCAAGGGCTTCATCCACAACGGCGGCCGGATCGCCTTCGGCCCGGACGGAATGCTGTATGCGGGCACCGGCGAAAGCGGTGAGGAGGGCCTGTCCCAGGACAAGGAGTCGCTGGGCGGCAAGATCCTGCGGATGACCCCGCAGGGCGAGCCCGCGCCGGGCAACCCGTTCCCCGACTCGGCGGTGTACTCGTACGGGCACCGCAACGTGCAGGGTCTGGCCTGGGACGCGAAACAGCGGCTGTTCGCCGCGGAGTTCGGGCAGAACACCTGGGACGAGCTGAACGCCGTCGAGCCGGGCGGCAACTACGGCTGGCCACGGGCCGAGGGCAGGTCCGGCGGCTCCGGGTTCCTCGATCCGATCGCCCAGTGGAAGACGGACGATGCCTCGCCCAGCGGCATCGCCGAGGCCGAGGGCTCGATCTGGATGGCGGGCCTGCGCGGCGAGCGCCTGTGGCGCGTACCCCTGAAGGGCACGGAGGCCGCCGCCGACCCCCAGGCATTCCTGGAGGGCGAGTACGGCCGGCTGCGCACGGTGGTGGCGGCGGGCGGCAACCGGCTGTGGCTGGTGACGAGCGAGACGGACGGCCGCGGGTCCCCCGCCGGGGGCGACGACCGGATCCTGGAGCTGGAGGTGAGCTGACCGCCGCTGCTCAGCCGGAATCCTCCTCGGCCCGGTCTCCGGTTCCGTACCCGGTGTCCCCGCCGGACTTCGGCTCCCGCGACCGCTCGGGCGTGCGGACGACGACCTTGCCGGAGGCCAGGTCAATCGGTCCGCGCCCGGGGTCGGCATCGCCGACGTCCTCGCGGGTCAGTTCCAGCCGCTCCCGTTCGTCGCGGGTGTGCTTGCGTCCGGGGGCGAACAGTTCCTTGAAGGCGTTGAACACGGGTTCCCTCCGGCCGTCGTTCCCGCAGCGTACGTCTCAGCCGCCCGCCCGGGAGGGGGTCGTGCCGGCGGGGAACAGGTCGAGGCGGTGGGCCAGGGCGGCGGCCTCGCCCCGGCTGGAGACGTCCAGCTTGGCCAGGATGTTGGAGACGTGGACGCTGGCCGTCTTGGGAGAGATGAACAGTGCCTCGGCTATCTGGCGGTTGGTGCGGCCGGCGGAGACCAGGCGCAGGACGTCCCGCTCCCGGCTGGTCAGGCCGAGGGCGTCGGCCGGGTCGAGGGCCCGTGCGGGGGCCTGTGCGGAGCCGCCGACCCGGCCCAGGCGGGCGCGCTGGGCGAGCAGCGCCACGGAGTCGGCGAGGGGGCGGGCGCCGAGGTGTTCGGCGACGGCGTGGGCGAGGCGCAGCAGTTCGGCGGCGCGGTCGCGGGCGTCCTCGTCGGCGGTTCCCGGCACGAGCAGGGACTCGGCGAGCCGGTGGCGGACGCGAGCGAGGTCGTAGGGACGCTCCAGGGCCTCGAAGGCGGTGACGACCGGGGTCCAGTGGTCGGGGCCGGCGGCGCCCTCGGCGCGCAGGAGTTCGGCGCGGACCCAGCCCTCGTAGGCATGCCAGACGGGGAACCTGGCGGGGAGGGTCCTGGCGACGTCGCGGATGCGCCGCAGAGCCGCGGCACGGCCCGCTGCTGCGGCGGGCAGGGCGCGGGCGTCGGCCTCGGCGGTGGCCGCGGCGAGCAGCAGGGGCCAGCCGTAGCGCTCGGTGCCGGGCGGGGTTCCGGCGTCCAGGGCGCGGTCGAGTTCGGCTCGGGCGTCGAGGACGCGGCCCTCGGCGGCTGCGACGCCGACGGTCATGCGGGCCAGCGGCAGCCACTGCTGGGGCATGGGGTCGTGGGAGCCGAAGTAGGCGCGGGCGACGGCCAGCAGACGGTTCGCCTCGGCCACGTCGCCGCGGCCCAGGGCGAGATGGGCCAGGCACAGGGCGCCGGAGCCCTGCGGCTTGGCGCTCTGGCCGCGGCGCAGCACGTTCTCCGCGGCCTGCGCGGCCTCGTCCCAGCGGCCGAGGAAGTACAGGGTGTCGGAGAGGTTGGACCACACCCAGGCCTCGGTGTCGAGCAGGCCGAAACCGTGGGCGAAGCCGACGCCCTCCTCCAGGATGGGGGCGGCCTCGCGGGAACGGCCCACGGACTCGAGCGCGGAGGGCAGGTTCACATAGGCGCGCCCGGCGACATGGGCGAAGCCCTCGGCGACGGCTCGCTCCTTGACCTCGTACATGTCGGCGATGCCGGACTCCGCGCCGCCCGCCTCGACGGTGAGGGTGCCGAGGGTGAGGCGGGCGTTGAGTTCGGTCTCCCGGGCGCCGACCATGCGGGCGTACTCGACGGCGCGTTCGGCGGCGGCGAGGGCGTCGGGGCCGGGTTCATGGAGCATCGACCAGTTGGCGACGGCGGTGAGGACCTCGGCGTGCACCTCGGAGGGCGGCAGGCCGCGCACGAGTTCCAGTGCGGTGCCCAGTTCCTGCCAGCCGTCGCCGCGGGCCAGGGACTGGATCAGCCGGGAGCGCTGGGCCCAGAACCACGCGGCGCGCAGCGGGTCCCGCTCGTCCTCCAGGAGGTTCAGCGCGCGCCGGGTGATCTTCAGGGCGCGTTCGCGTTCGCCGCAGAAGCGGCCGGCGACGGCGGCCTCGGCCATCAGGTCGAGGAACCGCAGCGGGGTGGCCGCCGGGTCGCAGCCGCAGGGGGCCCAGACCTCCACGCAGTCGCCGAGCCGCAACCCGGACCTGACCTCCTCCGGGGTGGCGTCCCACAGCTCCATCGCGCGTTCCAGCAGCCCGAGTTGCTCGGCGTAGGCGTGCCGGCGGCGGGCGGCGACGGAGGCGTCCAGGACGGCGGGCAGGGCCTTGGCGGCGTCGTGCGCGTGGTACCAGTAGCTGGCCAGGCGCATCACACGCTCGTCGGCGGGGACGAGACCCGGGTCGGACTCCAGGGCCTCGGCGTAGCGGCGGTTGAGGCGGGAGCGCTCACCGGGCAGCAGGTCGTCGGCGACGGCCTCGCGGACCAGGGAGTGGCGGAAGCGGTAGCCGTCGCCGTCGGGCGTGGCGAGCAGCAGGTTGGCGCCGACGGCGGCGCGCAGGGCTTCGATGAGGTCGTCCTCGGAGAGCCGGGCGACGGCGGCGAGCAGCCGGTACTCGACGGTGGAGCCGCCCTCTGCGACGATCCGGGCGACCCGCTGGGCGCTCTCCGGCAGCGCCTCCACCCGGACGAGGAGCAGGTCGCGCAGGGAGTCGGTGAGTCCGGTGCGGCAGCCCTCGTGGACGGCGACGGCGAGTTCCTCGACGAAGAAGGCGTTGCCGTCCGAGCGCCGGAAGATGTCGTCGACCTGGTCCGGGTCGGGCTGCCGGGCGAGGATGCCGGCGATCTGGCAGCCGACCTCGGCGCGGTTGAAGCGGCCGAGTTCGACGCGGCGGACGGTGCGCAGCCGGTCGAGTTCGGCGAGGAGGGGGCGCAGCGGGTGGCGGCGGTGGATGTCGTCGGAGCGGTAGGTGGCGAGGACGACGAGGCGGCCGGTGCGCAGGGTGCGGAAGAGGTAGGCGAGAAGGTGGCGGGTGGAGGTGTCCGCCCAGTGCAGGTCCTCCAGGGCGACGACGACCGTGCGCTCGGCGGCGACGCGTTCCAGCAGGCGGGCGGTGAGTTCGAAGAGGCGGGCCATGCCCTCCTCGTCGTGCCGGCCGACGCCCGTCTCGCCGAGTTCGGGGAGAAGCCGGGCCAGTTCCCCCTCCTGTCCGGCGGCGGCAGCGGCCAGTTCGGCGGGCAGGGCGCGGCGCAGGGCGCGCAGGGCGGTGGAGAAGGGCGCGAAGGGCAGTCCGTCGGCGCCGATCTCGACACAGCCGCCGAGCGCGACGACGGCGCCCGCGCGGTCGGCCCCGGCCGTGAACTCCTCGACGAGGCGGGTCTTGCCGACGCCGGCCTCGCCGCTCACCAGAACGGCCTGCGGCTCGCCCGCGTGAGCGCGGGCGAGCGCGTCGTTCAGTGCGTCCAACTCCACGGTGCGGCCGACGAACACGGGACTGACGGACCAGTTCTCCACGGGCCCGAGCATCGCACGCGGGTCCGACAGCAGGGCACCGGTTTTTGCGGGGCTCGCGCTGTCGAAGGGCCGCACGCGGCCCACGGAGTCGGCGGGGCGCACCCGGCCGGTGGGGCTTACGCGGTCGGCGGGTCGTGTCCGGTCTGCGGGGCTTACCCCGTCCACGAGACTCACCCCGTCCATGGGGCTCACCCCGTCCACGAGACTCACCCCGTCCATGGGGCTCACCCCGTCCACGAGACTCACCCCGTCCATGGGGCTCACCCCGTCCATGGGGCTCACCCCGTCCACGAGACTCACCCCGTCCATGGGGCTCACCCCGTCCACGGGATTTACCGCGTCCGCGGAACTCACTCGGCCCGCGGGCCTCGCCCGGTCCACTGGACCCAGGCGGCCTGCGGGCCTCACTCGGCCGACGGGACCGATGCGGCCTGCGCGGCCCGTGCCGCCCGCGCGCCTCACGCGGCCCGCGGGGAGCGGTGCCGGCGTGGGCGGCGGCTATGCGACTCGCTCTCCGCGGTGCGTGCGGCGGCTTCGGCGCGGGCCGCGCGGTCGCGTCGTACGACCTCGCGGGCCAGCCGCTCGTTCTCCGCCAGGCGGATCAGATCGGCGGACCGGACGCGGTGCGCTTCGTACTCGTACATCGGTGGCTCCCCGGTGGGTGACGGTCGTGGCTGTCGCGGTGTCGCGATGCCTCAACCTTCGTCTCCCAGGGGGGTGCCGCACATCGGGAGAGTTCCGCATCCTGTGGGGCCGAGCGGCCTTAGATACGGCCCGGGACGCTGCCCGGACGGCTCGAACGGGGATGAGGGGCCCCGGGGCGGACGTAAGGAGGTGGGCGGGCGCCTTACGCGAGCCCCGGGCGACCCCTCGGGGTCAGCCGGTGGAGGGCAGGCCGAGCAGGACGTCGGTGTACTTCAGGACGGCGAGCAGCAGGCCGATGACGCCGAGGGAGACGCCGGCCCAGGCGACCGACTTGATCCACGGGGCCTGCGGCCGGCCGGGGGCGCCGAAGGCGGGGCGGGCGAGGACGACGACGCCGACGATCAGGGCGGCCAGCGCGAAGACGCCGGCCCACAGCGCGGTGGCCTGCCAGGCGTCGCCGTAGCCCTCCTTGACCATGGCGGCCACGCTGGAGGACGTGGACGTCTGCATCTGGCCGATCAGCGACTCGCGCGCGGAGGCGACGGTGCCGACCCAGCCGCCGGTGAGCGAGACCAGGCCGAGCGCGGCGGCGACGACCGCGCCGGCGCCCTGACCGACCCCGGTGGGGCCGCCCGCGGCCGGGGCGTCGTCCTCCGCCTCGGCGGGCAGGCTCTCGCCGCCCTCGGCAACGGGAGCGTTGGGCGTCTCCTCGTCGGTGTGCGCCGCGGCGGCCTCGGTGGCGCCCTCGGACTCGGTCCCGGTCTCGTCAGCAGTCTTGGTTCCCATGCGGGCACCGTACGGACCGAGTCTGAGAGTCCCCTTAATGATCGTCGCGACGGGCGGGGCCCGCCGGTCCGGGCGGCAGGGACGGCGACGGCCGGGTGAAGGGCGTCCGGTCCGATGCCACGACAGCGAGCGATCAGTCGAAGTGGTCGCCCAGCGCCATCACCATCACCCCGCCGACCAGCAGCCACAGCGCCCGCCGGGTCCGCCCGCGCGCTCCCAGGACGGCGGCGAGGACGCAGACGGCGGCTCCGGCGGCATAGGCGAGGGGCACCAGCGGCGGGGCGGAGCCGGTGAGGCGCAGCGCGGCGGCGGCCAGCCCGGCCAGGGCGAGCAGCGCTCCGGCACCGGCGGCGGTCCGACGGGCCCGCCCGGCTTCCGGCCCCGTGCCCTCCGGTACCTCGTCCTGCGGGCCCGGGCCCTCCGGCTCCACCGCCTCCGCATCGGCCTCCTGCGGGCCTATGTCCACCGGTTCGGAATCAGCGCGTCCGTTCATGCCGGGCGAGCGTAGTGCCCGCGGGAGGGAAATCGGGGTGCGGGTGGTCCCGGCGGCTGCTATCCAGGACCCCTATGACCACCGACTCCGCGAGCACCCGGCCGCCCAGCGATCCCGCCGCCCGTGTGCGGCACCCGGACCATCCCCGCAGCAACGGCTACGACGTCCGGTGGCTGATCGACAACCAGATGGGCCCGCACCCCCTCTGGCTGCTGGAGTCGCTCGCCCCGGCCATGGGCCTCGACTCGCTGCCGCCCGGCGCCCGCGTCCTGGACCTCGGCTGCGGACGCGCCCTGACGTCGATCTTCCTGGCCAGGGAGTACGGCCTCCAGGTGACCGCCGCCGACCTGTGGATCAAGCCCGACGAGAACGCCGGGCGGATCGCCGCGGCGGGCGTCGCCGACCGGGTACTGCCGGTGCACGCCGAGGCGCACGACCTGCCGTTCGGCGAGGGCTCCTTCGACGCGATCGTGTCCATCGACGCGTACCAGTACTTCGGCACCGACGACCTCTACCTGCCCACCCTCACCCGGTTGCTGAAGCCCGGCGGCCGGATCGGCGTGGCCGTGCCGTCGCTGCGCGAGGAACTGGACGGGACGGAGCCGCCCGCGCACCTGGCGCCATGGTGGGAGCCGGCGTTCTGGTGCTTCCACTCCCCCGCCTGGTGGCGCCGCCACTGGACCCGCAGCGGGGCCGTCGAGGTGGAGGCGGCGGACTGGCTGCCGGACGCCTGGCGCGACTGGCTGCTGTGGAGCGAGGTGTGCGCCGAGGAGAGCGACAGCGAGTTCATGGCGGACATGGCGCGTTCGTCGGCCCGGATGCTGCGCGCCGACGAGGGACGCACGCTCGGCTTCGCCCGGGTGGTGGGACGCCGGCTCTGAACGTGCGCGCGTAACAACGGCCGCCACGGGGCGACCTGGAGTGCGGCCCGGGACCGCTCGGGGCCTCGGCGCCCCCGGGAACCTGTCCGACCCCACGTCGGCGAGGTGAACGCGCGGGGCGGCGTCCGGAACGCTCGGTTCCGGGCGCCGCCCCGTCACGTACCGGCAGTTGTCGGCGTCAGCCCTCGACGCCCAGCTTCTGCAGGATCAGTTCCTTCACGCGGGCCGCGTCCGCCTGGCCTCGGGTCGCCTTCATGACCGCGCCGACCAGGGCGCCGGCCGCGGCCACCTTGCCGCCACGGATCTTGTCCGCGACGCCCGGGTTGGCGGCGATGGCCTCGTCCACGGCCGCGGTGAGCGCGCCCTCGTCGGAGACGACCTTGAGTCCGCGCCGGTCGACGACCTCGTCCGGTGTGCCCTCGCCGGCGAGGACGCCCTCGATGACCTGGCGGGCCAGCTTGTCGTTCAGGTCGCCGGAGGCCACCAGTTCGGTGACGCGGGCGACCTGCTGCGGGGTGATGGCCAGCTCGTCCAGGGCCTTGCCGGACTCGTTGGCGCTGCGGGCCAGCTCGCCCATCCACCACTTGCGGGCGGAGGCCGCGTCGGCGCCGGCGTCGATCGTGGCGACGATCAGGTCCAGCGCGCCGGCGTTGAGGATGGCCTGCATGTCCGTGGCGGAGACGCCCCACTCCTCGCGCAGCCGGTTGCGGCGCACCAGCGGCAGCTCGGGCAGGGAGGCGCGGATCTCCTCGACCCACTCGCGGGACGGGGCGACCGGCACCAGGTCGGGCTCCGGGAAGTACCGGTAGTCCTCGGCCTCCTCCTTCACGCGGCCGGAGGTGGTGGAGCCCGTGTCCTCGTGGAAGTGACGGGTCTCCTGGACGATCGTCCCGCCCGACGACAGCACGGCCGCGTGACGCTGGATCTCGAAACGGGCCGCGCGCTCCACGGACCGCAGCGAGTTGACGTTCTTCGTCTCGGAGCGGGTGCCGAACTTGTCCGCGCCCTTGGGCATCAGGGACAGGTTCACGTCGCAGCGCATCTGGCCCATCTCCATGCGGGCCTCGGAGACGCCGAGCGCGCGGATGACCTCGCGCAGTTCACGCACGTACGCCCGGGCGACCTCGGGGGCGCGCTCGCCGGCCCCGACGATCGGCTTGGTGACGATCTCGATGAGCGGGATGCCGGCCCGGTTGTAGTCGAGGAGGGAGTGCGAGGCGCCGTGAATACGGCCCGTCGCGCCGCCGACGTGGGTCGACTTGCCGGTGTCCTCCTCCATGTGGGCGCGCTCGATCTCCACGCGGAAGGTCTCGCCGTCCTCCAGCTGCACGTCGAGGTAGCCGTTGAAGGCGATCGGCTCGTCGTACTGGGAGGTCTGGAAGTTCTTCGGCATGTCCGGATAGAAGTAGTTCTTCCGGGCGAAGCGGCACCATTCGGCGATCTCGCAGTTCAGCGCCAGGCCGATCTTGATCGCGGACTCCACGCCGGTCGCGTTGACGACGGGGAGCGCGCCGGGCAGGCCGAGGCAGACCGGGCAGGTCTGGGTGTTCGGGTCGGCGCCGAGCGAGGTCGAACAGCCGCAGAACATCTTGGTCCTGGTGCCGAGTTCGACGTGGACCTCGAGGCCCATGACAGGGTCGTACGACGCCAGCGCGTCCTCGTACGACACCAGGTCGGTCGTGGTGGTCACGGTGAAACTTCCCTCTCAGCCCAGCAGGACGTCGTCGTCGCCCAGCCGCTTCAGCTCGCGGTACAGGATGGCGAGGCCGGTGACGATGGCGACGGCGGACACGGTGGCGTCGATCAGGACCAGCGTGTCCTTCTCGGCGCGGGCCTTCTTCAGCCGCTTGGCGACGCCGATCGCGCCGAACGCGGTCCCGGCGATGGACAGGTACGTGCCGGACCTGGACTTCTTGAAGCCCTTGGCCTTGGTCAGTGCACTCACAGCGACGGAGCCTCCTCGAGCAGCGGGTGCCCCCACTTTTCCACGAAGGCGGCCTCGACGGCGGCGCCGACCTTGTAGAGCCGGTCGTCCTTCATCGCCGGGGCGATGATCTGCAGGCCCACCGGGAGGTTGTCCTCCGGGGCGAGACCGCAGGGCAGGGACATGGCCGCGTTGCCCGCCAGGTTGGTCGGGATGGTGCACAGGTCGGCCAGGTACATCGCCATCGGGTCGTCGGCGCGCTCGCCGATCGGGAAGGCGGTGGTGGGCGTGGTCGGCGACACGATCACGTCGACCTGCTCGAACGCCTTCTCGAAGTCGCGCGTGATGAGCGTGCGGACCTTCTGCGCGGAGCCGTAGTAGGCGTCGTAGTAGCCGCTGGACAGGGCGTACGTGCCGAGCATGATGCGGCGCTTGACCTCGGGGCCGAAGCCGGCCTCGCGGGTCAGCGAGGTGACCTCCTCGGCGGAGCGCGTGCCGTCGTCGCCGGTCCGCAGGCCGTAGCGCAGGCCGTCGAAGCGGGCGAGGTTGGAGGAGCACTCGGACGGGGCGATCAGGTAGTACGCCGACAGGGCGAGGTCGAAGGACGGGCAGTCCAGCTCCACGATCTCGGCGCCCAGCTCCTTCAGCAGTGCGACGGACTCGTCGAACCGCTGGATGACGCCGGCCTGGTAGCCCTCGCCGCGGAACTGCTTGACGACGCCGACCCGCATGCCCTCGACCGAGCCGTTGCGGGCGGCCTCGACGACCGGCGGGACCGGGGCGTCGATGGAGGTGGAGTCGAGCGGGTCGTGCCCGGCGATCACCTCGTGCAGCAGGGCCGCGTCCAGGACCGTACGGGCGCAGGGGCCGCCCTGGTCCAGGGAGCTGGAGAAGGCGACCATGCCGTAGCGGGAGACCGCGCCGTACGTCGGCTTGACGCCGACCGTGCCGGTGACGGCGGCCGGCTGGCGGATGGAACCGCCGGTGTCGGTGCCGATGGCGAGGGGGGCCATGTGCGCGGCCAGCGCGGCGGAGGAGCCGCCGCCGGAGCCCCCGGGGATCCGGGTGAGGTCCCAGGGGTTGCCGGTCGGGCCGTAGGCGCTGTTCTCGGTGGAGGACCCCATGGCGAACTCGTCCATGTTGGTCTTGCCGAGGATGACGACGTCGGCGGCCTTCAGCCTCTGGGTGAGGGTCGCGTCGTACGGCGGGATCCAGCCCTCGAGGATCTTGGAGCCGACCGTGGTCGGCATCCCCTCGGTGGTGAAGATGTCCTTGAGCGCGAGCGGGACGCCGGCCAGCGGGCCGAGCTTCTCGCCCCGCTCCCGCTTCCCGTCCACGGCGCGCGCCTGGGCGAGGGCGCCCTCGCGGTCGACGTGCAGGAAGGCGTGCACCTTCTCGTCCACGGCCTCGATGCGGGCCAGGTGGGCCTCGGCGACCTCGACGGCCGTCAGCTCGCCGGAGGCGATCTTCGCGGCGGTCTCGGCCGCGGTGAGCTTGATGATTGAGTCCGTCATGCGGATTACTCCTCCCCCAGGATCTGCGGCACCTTGAAACGCTGCTGCTCCTGGGCGGGGGCGCCGGAGAGCGCCTGCTCGGGGGTGAGCGACGGGCGGACCTCGTCCGGGCGCATGACGTTCGTCAGCGGGAGCGGGTGCGAGGTCGGCGGAACGTCTTGGTCGGCGACCTCGCTGACGCGGGCGACCGCGCCGATGATGTCGTCCAGCTGGCCGGCGAAGTGGTCGAGCTCTTCGGGCTTCAGCTCCAGACGCGCCAGCCGGGCGAGGTGGGCGACCTCCTCGCGCGTGATGCCAGGCATGCAGCGATCCTCTGGGGTGAGTGTGTGTGGTTTGGGGCCAATCCTATGGGTCGGGGGCCGAAGGCTGTTAAACGGTTTCCCAGCGGCCCCTGTTCCCGGGCGGTCCCGGACCGGATCACTCGTCCCCGGCCGCCGCCGGGAGGGCCGCCGCGGGGCGCACCCAGCCCCGGGCGCCGCGGGCGCGCAGCCACGCCGTGGTCTCCTCGGGCGGCATCGCCGCGGCGACGAGCCAGCCCTGTACGGCGTCGCAGCACAGGTCGCGCAGGCGTTCCCAGGTCTCGTCGTCCTCGACGCCCTCGGCGACGACGAGCAGGCCGAGCGAGTGGGCGAGGTCGATGGTGCAGCGCACGATCTCGGCGTCCTCCGCGTCGACGGCCAGCCGGGCCACGAAGGAGCGGTCGATCTTCAGTTCGCTCACCGGGAGCCGTTTGAGGTGCACCAGCGAGGAGTACCCGGTGCCGAAGTCGTCCAGGGACATCTTCACGCCGTGTCCGGTGAGGCCGGCGAGGGTGTCGGCGGCGCGCTGCGGGTCCTCCAGCAGCACGTGCTCGGTGATCTCCAGCTGGAGGGCGCCCGCCGGGACGCCGTGCCGGGCCAGCCGGGCGGCGACGGAGCCGGCGAAGCCGGGGCTGTGCACGTCGCGCGGGGAGACGTTCACCGCGACCGGCACGAACAGGCCCTGCGCGCGCCAGCGGGCGACCTGGGCGAGCGCCGTCTCCAGGACGTACTCCGTCAGATGGGGCATCAGGCCGGAGGTCTCGGCGATCGCTATGAACTCGTCCGGCGGCACCTTGCCCCGCTCGGGGTGCACCCAGCGCACCAGCGCCTCCAGGCCCGCCACCTGGCCGTCGAAGCGCACCTTCGGCTGGTAGTGGAGCTCGACCTCGTGGGCGTCCAGGGCCCGGCGCAGGTCGGCGAGCAGGCCCAGACGGTCGGGGGTGTTGGAGTCCCGCTTGGACTCGTAGACCTCGACGCCGGTGCGGTCGCGCTTGGCCTGGTACATCGCGACGTCGGCCCGGCGCAGCAGGCCCTCCGCGTCGAGCGCGTGATCGGGGAAGACGGCGACTCCCGCGCTGGCCTCCAGGACGAGGGTCAGGCCGTCGAGGTCGAGCGGGGAGCCGAGGGAGGCGACGAGGCCGCGGGCGATTCGGGTCGCTGACGTGGTGGAGTCGGCGACCGGCAGTAAGACGGCGAACTCGTCGCCGCCGAGCCGGGCGGCCTCGGCGCCCCGGGGCAGGGCGAGGCCGAGCCGGTCGGCGGTCTGGAGCAGCAGCCGGTCGCCGGCGAGATGGCCGAGGGTGTCGTTGACCGACCGGAAGCGGTCGAGGTCGATCAGTACCAGGGCGGTGCGGGCGCCGATGCGCTCGGCGTCGTCGAGGGCGGTCCAGGTGCGCTCCAGGAGCCACTGGCGGTTGGGCAGCCCGGTGAGCGGGTCGCGCAGCTGTTCCTCGGCGCGGGCGCGGGCCATCCAGAGGGTGGAGTCGAGGGCGATGAGCGGGATGGCGAACAGCGGGAGCAGGATCGGTTCCGCCATGGCGACCACGCAGACCAGGGGCGCGATGCCGAGCAGGGCGACGGCGACCAGGCCCTGGCGGGCGAGGGCGGTGCGGGCGACGGTGGGCAGGCCGCGGGAGCGCGGGGCGTGCAGGTACCACAGCAGGGTGCGGGTGACGAGCAGATAGGCGGCGGCGACCAGGACGACGGCGGGGACGGTGTAGACCGTCCAGGTGGCGGGGGCCCAGGGGTGCTCGACGGAGGGGACGCGGCCGAATGAGGCCATGACGAGGGCTCCGGCGCCGATGCCGACGACGTCGACGGCGCCGTGCAGCAGGCCCTGCCGCCAGCGGTGGCGGCGGGCCGCGCCGACGAGGACGACGACGGTGAGGCTGACCATGCCGGCCGGCACCCAGCCGTAGAGCAGCAGCACGGCGAGGGTGAGGGCGGCGCCGGAGCCGGTGCCGCCCCACCAGCGGGCGCGGCCGAGGGCGACGAGGTGGCCGACGATGATGCCGGTCAGCACGGCCAGGGACCAGCCGGCGGTGCCGGACGGGAAGAGCGCGTGCTGACCGGTGAAGGCCCGCAGGAATCCCGCGCCGAGCGCGATCGCGGCGCCCGCGACGACGGCGGCGGGCAGCAGGGGCCACGCCAACTGCCGCTCGGCGTCGGTCCCGTCGCCCGTCGCGGCCCCGGTCCCGACGCCGGGGAAGCCGGGCTGCCCGCCGTGCCCGCCGCGCGGGAGGCCGCCACGCGTCGGACCGCCCTGTGCCGGGCCACCGGCGTGTCCGGGCCTGCGGGGACGGGCGGCGGGTCCGGCGTCCGGGCAAGCCGTCCCGGCCGCGGTGTGTCCGGCCGCCGGACGGGCGGCACGGCCGGTGGTCGTGGTGCGGTCGGCGGCCGGGGCGGCGGTGGGAGCCGCACCGGCCCGCCATGCCGTCCGCAGGCCCCCTCGCCAGGCGCCGGCCAATCGGCGCAGCCGTGAATACGGGGCGGCGCTCTCGGTCGGTTCCATTCCCGTCCCTCTCACAGCCGGCGGTGCCCGCGCCACGCGGCCCGATGCCCGACGTCCCTCACTGCACCGCGTGGGAAAACCCTTTCCCCCGGCCCTTCGAAAGGCAGGGGGTGCCCCGACCGCAGCCGGGCACGGCAGGCGCACATCTCAACAGTAGGCCGCGGAAGGCTTCCAGGGGCAGCGGTCGTCGACGGTTGCCCGAATGCGCCGCACCCGCCCTGATGCATCTCATTTGCGCCGATCGGGTGTTCTTCCACCGCTATTCGGGTGTCGGCAAGGCGGATTCCGCCGCGGCTTCGGGCCCTTGCTCCAGCAGGACCTTGAAACCGTCCTCGTTGAGCACCGGCACTTTCAGCTGCATCGCCTTGTCGTATTTCGATCCGGGATTGTCACCCACAACGACGAATGCCGTCTTTTTTGAAACCGAACCGGTCACTTTCGCGCCTCTGCTCTGCAGTGCCTCCTTCGCCCCGTCCCGCGTGAAGTCCTCCAGCGTGCCGGTGACGACGACCGTCAGCCCTTCGAGCGGACGCGGCCCCTCGTCCTCGCCGGTGCTCTCCTCCTCCATGCGGACGCCCGCGGCCTTCCACTTGCGGAGGATCTCCTGGTGCCATTCCTCGGCGAACCACTCCTTGAGCGAGGCGGCGATGATCGGCCCGACGCCCTCGGTGGTCGCCAGCTCCTGCTCGCTCGCCTGCTCGATGCGGTCGATGGAGCGGAACTCCCGGGCCAGCGCCTCAGCGGCGACCGGGCCGACGTGACGGATCGACAGCCCGGTGATGACGCGGGCCAGCGGCCGCTGCTTGGCCGCCTCGATGTTCGCCAGCATGGCCAGCGCGTTCTTCCTCGGCTCGCCCTCCTGGTTGGCGAAGACCGTGGCGACCTTCTCCTCGCCGGTCTTCGGGTCCCGCTTGGGCAGCCCGCTGTCCTGGTCGAGGACGTACGCCTTGATGGGCAGCAGCTGTTCGACCGTGAGGTCGAACAGGTCGCCCTCGTCCGTCAGCGGCGGGTCGGTCGGCTCCAGCGGCTTGGTCAGGGCAGCCGCGGCGACATAGCCGAAGTGCTCGATGTCCAGCGCCTTGCGGCCCGCGAGGTAGAACAGGCGCTCGCGCAACTGGGCGGGGCAGGTGCGGGCGTTGGGGCAGCGCAGGTCGACGTCGCCCTCCTTCATCGGCCTGAGCGGCGTGCCGCACTCGGGGCACTCGGCCGGCATCACGAACTCGCGCTCGCTGCCGTCGCGCAGGTCGGCGACCGGGCCGAGGATCTCCGGGATGACGTCGCCCGCCTTGCGGATGACCACGGTGTCCCCGATGAGGACGCCCTTGGCCTTGACCACGTCCTGGTTGTGCAGGGTCGCGAACTCGACCTCCGAGCCCGCCACCGTCACCGGCTCGACCTGGGCGTACGGCGTGACCCGCCCGGTGCGGCCGACGCCCACGCGGATGTTGATCAGCTTGGTGTTGACCTCCTCCGGCGCGTACTTGTACGCGATCGCCCAGCGCGGGGCCCTGGAGGTGGAGCCGAGCCTGCCCTGGAGCGGGATCTCGTCCAGCTTGACGACCACTCCGTCGATCTCGTGTTCCACGGAGTGGCGGTGCTCGCCGTAGTGGGCGATGAACTCCCGCACCCCGTCGAGGCCGTCGACCACCCGGTTGTGCGGGGAGGTGGGCAGGCCCCACTCCTTGAGCAGGTCGTACGCCTGGGAGAGCCGGGTCAGGCCGCTGAAGCCCTCCAGGGCCCCGATGCCGTGCACCACCATGTGCAGCGGCAGCGACGCGGTGACCTTCGGGTCCTTCTGCCGCAGCGAACCGGAGGCGGAGTTGCGCGGGTTGGAGTAGGGCTTCTCGCCGGCCGCCACCCGCCGGGCGTTGAGTTCCTCGAAGGCCGCCATCGGGAAGTAGACCTCCCCGCGGATCTCCACGAGATCGGGCACTCTGTCGCCCTTGAGCCGGTCCGGGATCTCGGCGATGGTCCGGACGTTGGTGGTGACGTCCTCGCCGGTGCGGCCGTCGCCGCGGGTGGCCGCGCGGGTGAGGCGGCCGTGCTCGTAGGTGAGGTTGACGGCGAGGCCGTCGACCTTCAGCTCGCACAGGAAGTGGTACGGCTGCTCGCCCAGTTCACGCGCGATGCGGTCGGCCCAGGCGGCCAGCTCGTCGTCGTTGAAGGTGTTGTCCAGCGACAGCATCCGCGAGCGGTGCTCGACGGAGGTGAACTCCGACTCGTACGACCCGGCGACCTTCTGCGTCGGCGAGTCCGGCGTGCGCAGCTCGGGGAACTCCTCCTCCAGCTCCTCCAGGGTGCGCAGCAGCCGGTCGAACTCCGCGTCGCTGACGACCGGAGCGTCCTTCACGTAGTACCGGAAGCGGTGCTCCTCGATCTCCTCGGCGAGACGCGCGTGCCGCTCCCGCGCCTCGGCGGGTACCGCCGTGCTTTCCGCCTGCTTGTCGCCGGCCACCGTTGTCCTCCCGTTACTCAGGGTTGTCCGCGAGGGATCTCGCCGCCCGGACGCAGTGGGCGAGGGCCCGCCTGGCGTACTCCGGCGAAGCGCCCGCGAGACCGCACGCCGGGGTGACCGTGACGGCGTCCGCGAGCAGTCCCGGTCGCAGCCCCAGCCTGCGCCAGAGCGTCCTGACACCCATGACGCTACCGGCAGGGTCTGACAATGGGCCGTCCGTCCCCGGGACGACACCGGCGAACAGCCGGGTGCCGCCCTCCACCGCCTCCCCGATGGCGTCGTCGTCACGCTCGGTGACGAGCGAGAAGTCGAAGGAGATCGCTGCGGCGCCGGCCCGCCGCAGCAGGGCGAAGGGGACGTCGGGGGCGCAGGAGTGGACGACGACGGGGCCGCCGTCCTGCACGGCGAAGACCTCCCGCAGCGCGCCCTCCACGACCTGCCGGTCGACGGCCCGGTGGGTGCGGTAGCCGCTGGCCGTGCGCACCTGTCCGCGCAGCACCGCGGTCAGGGACGGCTCGTCGAGCTGGAGGACGACCTGGGCACCGGGCACCCGGCGCCGTACGTCCTCCAGGTGCAGCCGCAGGCCCTCGGCGAGGGAGGCGGTGAGGTCCCGGCTCGCGCCGGGGTCGGAGAGGGCGGCCTCGCCGTTCCTGAGCTCCAGGGAGGCGGCCAGCGTCCACGGCCCGACGGCCTGGACCTTGAGCGGGCCCGTGTAGCCCTGGGTGTACTCCTCCAGGGCGTCGAGGTCCTGCACGAGCCAGGACCGGGCCCGCCGGGTGTCGCGGCCGGGGCGGTCGCCGATCCGCCAGCCGCTGGGCTCCACGCGCGCGTACAGCTCCACGAGCATGCCCGCGGTCCGGCCGATCATGTCCGCGCCGGGGCCGCGGGCGGGCAGCTCGGGCAGGAACGGGAAGTCCTCGAAGGACCCGGTGGCGGTCTTGACGGCCTCCCGGGCGTCGTCTCCGGGCAGGGAGCCGACGCCGGTGGCCGGGCCGAAGGGGGTGTTGCTGTTTTCGCTCACGCCGGGAAGCGTACGGAACGCTCCGCGAAAGCGGGGTGGGCGGTCCCGCGCCCGCGGGGCGGGGGGTTCGTCGCCGGGTGCGGCACCGATGTGGTTGCTCGCGCAGTTCCCCGCGCCCCTTTCAGAAGCGTGTGCCTGCACATGCCCCTGAAAGGGGCGCGGGGAACTGCGCGAAGGGCACGGCGCAGCCGCACCCGGAGACGTGACCCCCTAGCGGCCCGGGCGGACCGTCAGGTCGTTGACCTCGGCGTCTCGGGGGAGGTCCAGGGACATGAGGATGGTCGTGGCGACCGACTCGGGGTCGATCCACTGGGACGGGTCGTACTCCTTGCCCTCCTGCTGGTGGACCTTGGCCTGCATGGGGCTGGCGGTGCGGCCGGGGTAGACGGAGGTCACGCGGACGCCGTTGCCGTGCTCCTCGTGGCGCAGGGAGTCGGCGAGGGCCTTCAGGCCGTGCTTGGAGGCCGCGTAGGCGGACCAGCCGGCGTGGGCGTTCAGGCCGGCGCCGGAGTTGACGAACACGACGTGGCCGCGGGCGGCGCGCAGCTGGGGCAGGAAGTGCCGGGTCAGCTCGGCCGGTGCGATCAGGTTGACGTCGATCTGGTGCCGCCACGTCTTGGGGGTGAGGTCGCCGACCGGGCCGAGGTCCACCACGCCGGCGATGTGCAGCAGGGAATCCACCCGGTCGGGCAGCGTCTGGTGGGAGAAGGCCCAGCTGAGCCGGTCGGGGTCGGCGAGGTCGCCGACGAGGGTGCGGGCGCCGGGGAACCGCGCCGCCAGTTCCTTCGCGCGGCCCGCGTCGCGCGCGTGCAGGACGAGGTCGTCCCCGCGCGCGTGCAGCCGGCGGGCCACGGCGGCGCCGATGCCGGAACCCGCCCCGGTGATCACATGGGTAGCCATGTCCGCCATGCTCGCATCACCCGGCGTCAGGCCACGCCCCGGCTCTCCTCCAGGTAGGCCAGCGCACCCACCGGCTCCTCGGCGAAGAAGACCAGGTCGGTGAGGGGGCGGGGCAGGAAGCCCTCGTCCTCCATGCGCCGGAACTGCTCCTTGAGGCCGTCGTAGAAGCCCTCGGTGTTGAGCACGACGACCGGCTTCTCGGTGTGGCCGTGCTTCTTCAGCTCCATGATCTCGGTGGCCTCGTCCAGGGTCCCGGTGCCGCCGACCATGACGACCACGGCGTCCGACTTCTCCAGCAGCAGGCGCTTGCGCTCCGCGAGGTCCCGCGCGACCACCATCTCGTCGGCGCCCTGGTAGGCCTTGTACGCCAGGAACTCCACCGAGACGCCGACGAGCCGCCCGCCCGCCTCCCGCACCCCGTCGGCGACGACCTTCATCAGACCGGCGGCGGACCCGCCCCACACCAGGGTGTGGCCGCCCTTGGCGAGGAGCTTGGCGAATTCGCGCGCGGGGCGCGTGTACCGCTCGTCGAGGTCGGCGGCGGAGAGGAAGACGCAGATGTTCATGCGATCACCGTACGCGGGAACAAGCGGCGTCCGTCACGCGCTTTTTCCGGCATGACCGAAGGACACACGATCACCATCGAGCAGGGCACGCGGCGCGTGCGGGTCGTCCGTGACGGGCAGGTGCTCGCGGACAGCTCACGGCCGCTCGTGCTGCGCGAGACGGGCTGTCCGGTGCGGTACTACCTTCCCGCCGAGGACGTCCGCACGGACCTGCTGACGCCCTCCGACACCCACACCCACTGCCCCTTCAAGGGCACCGCGTCCTACTGGTCGCTGCCGGACGCGCCCGACCTCGTCTGGTCCTACCCGGCGCCGAAGCCGGCGGTGGCACGGATCAAGGGCCACCTCTGCTTCTACGACGTCGAACCGGACTGACCCCCGCGCGCGGGCGGCGGCTCGGCCGGCCGCGCCGTCGACGCCTTGCCCCGCCCCTCGCGCGGACAGCCGTTCAGGCCACCCCGGCCGTCGCCCGCACCGTCGAGGCGATCGTCGCCGACCCCACCACGCGCGTGCCGTCGTACAGCACGATCGCCTGGCCGGGGGCGACCCCGCGGACGGGCTCGGCGAACTCCACGCGCAGTTCGCCGTCCACGAGCCGCGCGGTCACCGGCGTCTCGTCGCCGTGGGCGCGCAGCTGGGCGGTGTAGGCGCCGGGACCGGTGGGGGCCGTGCCGCACCAGCGGGGCCTGACCGCGGTCAGGGCGGTGACGTCGAGGGCGTCGGCCGGGCCGACCGTCACGGTGTTCGTGACCGGGGAGATGTCGAGGACGTAGCGGGGCTTGCCGTCGGGCGCCGGGGTGCCGATGCGCAGGCCCTTGCGCTGACCGATGGTGAAGCCGTAGGCGCCGTCGTGGGTGCCGAGGCGGTTGCCGGCCTCGTCCACGATGTCGCCCTCGGCCCTGCCGAGCCGCTTCGCGAGGAAGCCCTGGGTGTCGCCGTCGGCGATGAAGCAGATGTCGTGCGAGTCGGGCTTCTTGGCCACCGCGAGGCCCCGCCGCTCGGCCTCCGCGCGGATCTCGTCCTTGGTGGTGACGGTGTCGCCGAGCGGGAACATGGCGTGGGCGAGCTGCCGGTCGTCCAGCACGCCGAGGACGTAGGACTGGTCCTTGGCCATGTCGGAGGCGCGGTGCAGTTCGCGGGTGCCGTCGGGGCGGACGATCACCTTGGCGTAGTGGCCCGTGCACACGGCGTCGAAGCCGAGGGCGAGGGCCTTGTCCAGCAGGGCGGCGAACTTGATCTTCTCGTTGCAGCGCAGGCACGGATTCGGGGTGCGGCCCGCCTCGTACTCGGCGACGAAGTCCTCGACCACGTCCTCGCGGAAGCGGTCGGCGAGGTCCCAGACGTAGAACGGGATGCCGATGACGTCGGCGGCGCGGCGGGCGTCGCGGGAGTCCTCGATGGTGCAGCAGCCGCGCGCGCCCGTGCGGAAGGACTGGGGGTTCGCGGAGAGCGCCAGGTGGACGCCGGTGACGTCGTGGCCCGCCTCGGCGGCGCGGGCGGCGGCCACGGCGGAGTCGACCCCGCCGGACATGGCGGCGAGGACGCGGAGGGGGCGGGAGCGCTGCGGGGTGTCAGTCATAACGCATCCAGGGTACGGGGGCGCGGGAACCGGAGCCCGCGAGTATCCGTTCTCGGTCACATGGAGCAGAACAAGGGCGGCGCCGGCCCGCGGATCGGGCGGCGCGCGCTGATCGCCGGGGGCGCGGCGGCCGTGGCCGGCACGGGCGCGCTGCTGGCCCGCGACGAGCTGTCGCGGCTGTGGTGGCAGGTGCCCGGCGTGGACAAGCCGCGGGTGGCGGGCGCGGTGGACCACCGGGGCGCGCGCTGGGTGGGGGCCTCGCCGGCGAACTGGCGGATGGCGGACCGCCCGGCCGACTACGCGATAGACATGGTGGTCGTCCATGTCACCCAGGGCAGTTTCGACAGTGCGGTGAAGGTGTTCCAGGACCCGGAGCACGGCGCCGCGTCGCACTACGTGGTGCGCGGGGACGGCCACGTCACCCAGATGATCCGCGAGCTGGACGTGGCGTACCACGCGGGCAACCGGGACTACAACGAACGCAGCGTCGGCATCGAGCACGCCGGCTTCGTGGACCGCCCCCAGGACTTCACGGACGCGATGTACGCCGCGTCCGCGCGGCTGACGGCACGGATATGCCGGCGGTACGACATCCCGGTCGACCGCGAGCACATCATCGGGCACGTGGAGGTGCCGGGCACGGACCACACGGACCCGGGCCCGCACTGGGACTGGGACCGCTACCTGAAGCTCGTGCGGCGGGCGCGGACGGCCGTGGCGTGACGCGGCGGCCGGGCCGTGGCGTGGCTCGGCCGAGCGCGGCGGCGACGAGGGCGAGGGCCGGGGCGACGCCCCGGCCGAGGGCGCCCCGCCGCAGGCGCGGGAAGGACACGCCGACGACGGCGGACACGACGAGGAACGCGCACGGGCAGCCGACCGGTGTGCGGCCGACGGTGGTGTCCCCGGTGTGCGGGGCGACGACCCCGGCGACGAGGCCGAGGCCGAGCAGCATGTTGTGGACGGCGACGCCCGAACGCCACAGGGTGACCTCGGGGGCGTCCGCCGTGGACGTGGTGAGGAAGCGGCGGACCTCGGGACGGCCGTAGCGGAAGCGCTCCAGGATCCCGACCACGAGGTGGATCACGGTGGCGAGCAGCGCGAAGACCTGCGCGACGAGGTTCGCGTCCGGAGTGTTGGCCTCTGCCCGCTTCCCGGCAAGGCCGTACCCGGGCGCACGGGACCGGCGCCCTTACGTCAGCCCCGCCGCCCGAGCCCGTTCCGCCGCCGGTCCGATGGCCCTGGCGAGCGCCTCGACGTCGTCCGGGGTGGAGGTGTGGCCGAGGGAGAAGCGCAGGGTGCCGCGGGCCAGGTCGGGGTCGACGCCGGTGGCGAGGAGGACGTGGCTGGGCTGGGCGACGCCGGCGGTGCAGGCGGAACCGGTGGAGCACTCGATGCCCTGGGCGTCGAGGAGCAGCAGCAGGGAGTCGCCCTCGCAGCCGGGGAAGGTGAAGTGGGCGTTTGCCGGCAGCCGCCCCGCGGGGTCCGGGTCGCCGCCGAGGATGGCGTCGGGGACGGCCGCGCGGACCTTGGCGACCAGGTCGTCCCGCAGGGCGCCGATCTCCCGGGCGAACCGCTCCCGGTGCTCGGCGGCGTGCCGTCCGGCGACCGCGAAGGAGGCGATGGCGGGGACGTCGAGGGTGCCCGAGCGGACGTGGCGTTCCTGTCCGCCGCCGTGCAGCACCGGCACGGGGCTGTACTCGCGGCCGAGGAGCAGCGCGCCGATGCCGTACGGCCCGCCGATCTTGTGACCTGAGACGGTCATCGCGGCGAGGCCCGACCCGGCGAACCCGATCGGGAGCTGGCCGAAGGCCTGCACCGCGTCGGAGTGCAGCGGGACGCCGAACTCGGCGGCGACCTCGGCCAGTTCACGCACCGGCTGGACGGTCCCGATCTCGTTGTTGGCCCACATGACGGTGGCCAGGGCGACGTCGTCGGGGTCGCGGGCGACGGCCTCGCGCAGGGCCTCGGGGTGGACCCGGCCGTGGGAGTCGACGGGGAGGTACTCGACGGTGGCGCCCTCGTGCTCGCCGAGCCAGTGCACGGCGTCCAGGACGGCGTGGTGTTCGACGGGGCTGGCGAGGACGCGGGTGCGGGCCGGGTCGGCGTCGCGGCGGGCCCAGTACAGGCCCTTGACGGCGAGGTTGTCGGCCTCGGTGCCGCCGGAGGTGAAGACGATCTCGCTGGGCCGTGCGCCGAGGGCGTCCGCCAGGGTCTCGCGGGCTTCCTCGACGGCTCGCCGTGCGGCGCGGCCGGATGCGTGGAGGGAGGAGGCGTTGCCCGTGACGCCCAGGTGGGCGGTCAGGGCCTCTGCCGCCTCCGGGAGCATCGGGGTGGTCGCGGCGTGGTCGAGGTATGCCATGGTGCCGCCGATTCTACGGCTCCCGGCCCCGGCGCCCTCAGCCGCGTGGCCCACCGCGGCCGTCGCGACGGCGCCGCACCCCGCCGTGCCCGGTCGTGGCGCTCCGTCCGCCTCGCGAGCACGGGTCTAGAAACTCCAGGAGATCGTGCCGTCCGCTTGCACGAACGCCGCCAGGACGACCAGGTCGGCGATGCCCAGGCCCATGCCGAGCAAGGCGCGGCCACGGCGCCGGGTGCCGCGGCGCAGCGCGACGGCGGCCAGGGCGACGGCCGTCGGGCCGAGGAAGAGGTTGAGGACGAGCAGGCCCAGCAGGCCGAGGACGAAGGAGGCGACGGCCATCCCGTCGGCGTCGCGGATGCCGGTGCGGCGCGTGGCCGGTGCGGTCAGCTGCATGGTCCGTGCTCCCGTTCGCTGGTGCGGCGGTGGGTGCGTTCGTGAGGACGGCGTCGGCGGTCGTGCGTTCGCCGCCACGGCGGTCAGTGCGCGGGCGTCCGGCGACGGCGGCCGTGCCGTTCGCGCAGGGCGAAGACGGCGAGCCAGACGGCGATCACCGCGGCCAGGACGGCGGTGAAACCCAGCGGCGCGTGGGCGACGGTGCCCAGGACGACGCCGAGCAGGAGCAGTGCGGCGACGAGGAACAGCACGGAAATCGCATCCCTTCCGGTTGCCTCTCGGATCGGCCCGGCCGACCGGACGGCATCGACTCGGCCGGTCCGGCCGGCCGGACACTCTGCTGTGTACACACCTGTTCACTGACTTGTCAGTCCAAACAATCCGGCGGGTTCAGATTTCCGCAGAACGGTTGTTGACTGCATGGCATGAGTCACACCGTCGGCATCCGGCAGGCGCAGAAGGCGAAGACCCGGCGGGCGCTGCTGGACGCGGCGCTGGAGCTGCTGGAGGAGCAGAGTCTGAGCAGCCTGGGCCTGCGCGAGGTCACCCGTGCCGTGGGGGTCGCGCCGACCGCCTTCTACCGCCACTTCCGCTCCACGGCGGACCTCGGCGTGGCCCTGGTGGAGGAGTCGCTCGGCAGCCTCCACCCGCTGATCCGGTCGGCGGTGTCCACGACCGGCGACAGCGACGAACGCATCGCGCTCGCCGTGGAGTTGATCGCCCGCCAGGTGGAAGCACACCCCGCGCACATCCGTTTCCTCGCCCGTGAGCGGCACGGCGGCGTCCAGCCCGTGCGGGAGGCCATACGGGACCGGCTGGCCCGGTTCGCCGAGGAGGTGGGGGCCGCGCTGGCCGGGGACCCGCTGTCGCGGGGGTGGAGCGAGGACGACCTGGCGATGCTGGCGGGCCTCTACGTCGACCAGATGCTGGCGACCGCCTCGCTCCTCCTGGAGGCGCTCGACGCCCCGGAGGAGGAGCGCGGGCGGGTCATGCGGACGGCCGCGCGCCGACTGCGGCTGATCGCCGTCGGCCGGGAGCACTGGCTGGACTGATCCCCCGCCGGGCGGCGGGACGCTCGGCCCGACGGCGACGGAGCCCTCAGTCCGACAGCCGCACGCGTGCCAGCTGCCGGGACTGGGCGACGAGCCGGTCCTCGCTGTCCCAGACCTCGCCGTCCTCCTCCAGGAACCCGCCCGCGAGGTTGCGGGTGGTGATGGAGACGCACAGCGGGCCGGGGGCCGGGCGGCAGCGGACGTGGACGGTCAGCTCGACCGTCGGGACCCAGCCGCTCAGGCCCAGCTCGAAGGCGGTCGGCGGGAGGGCGTCCACCGCGAGGAGCAGCGAGAGGGGGTCGGCGTCGCGGCCGTCGGCGAGGCCGAACCAGGCGCGCATCTCGCCCTTGCCGGAGGGCGCGCCGAGCGCCCAGCCGAGGGTGGCCGGGTCCAGCTTGAGCATCAGCCGGTCGGTGATGGCGGAGCTGCCGGGCACGGGGGCCGGGGCGTCGGAGGGGCCGAAGCACTGTTCCACCGGCGGGATCGCGGGCGGCTTCGCGGTCGTGCGGACGTCGTCGGGCAGGGCGCCCAGGTCGCCGTAGGAGGCGAGGACGCGGATCCGTTCGACCTCGGCGCCCTGCTCGTCGTACTGGAAGAGCGAGGCCTGGCCGGTGGAGAGGGTGCGGCCGGTGCGGACGGTCTCGGTGCGCACGACCGCCGGGCCGGGCCGGGAGGCGGTGAGGTAGTGCGCGGAGATGGTGAACGGGTCCGGGTGCGGGAGCGCGTCCGCGAGGGCGCGGCCCAGGACGGCCAGCAGATAGCCGCCGTTCACGGCGTTGATGATGGTCCAGCCGGCGGACAGGTCGATGTCGTAGACCCCGTCCGCGCGCCGGGTGACGGCGGTGTCGCGGTCGAACTCGCTGTCGCCGATGGTCGCCTGGGATGCCTGAGCCATGGCGGTACGGTACAACAAACAACTACTAAGCGGTAGCTTTTTCCGATGGCCGGTCCAGCCGCTCCGCCCCCTCCGGCGTCTCCTCCCGCACCGTCGACCGCCGGTTCCAGGCGCGCGGTGCCCGCCAGTGGTAGCGCATCGCCAGCAGCCGCAGCACGAAGGCCGTGACGACCGCGAGCCCCGAGGTCACCGGCGTCAGGGCGTCGTGCTGGATGCACAGCGCGACCATGGCGGCGCCGACCATCGCGGGCACGGCGTACAGATCGCGGTCCCAGCGCAGCAGTGAGGGCACCTCGTTGGCGAGGACGTCGCGCAGCACCCCGCCGCCGACCGCGGTGGCGAGCCCGAGGGCGGCCGAGGCGGTCAGGCCGAGCCCGTGCTCGTAGGCCTTGGTCGTGCCCGAGACGCAGAACAGCCCGAGCCCGGCCGCGTCGAAGACGTTCACCCCCGACTGGATGCGCTCCACCTGCGGGTGCAGGAAGAAGACCAGGAGGGCGGCGAGGAGCGGGTGAGGAAGTACCCGAGGTCCGTGAACGCGGCCGGCGGCACGGCGCCGATGACCAGGTCGCGGAAGAGTCCCCCGCCGAGCGCGGTGACCTCGGCGAGCACGGCGATGCCGAAGACGTCGAAGTTCTTGCGGACGGCCAGCAGTGCGCCGGAGATCGCGAAGACGAAGATGCCGACCAGATCCAGGGTGTGCTGGACGGAAGGGCTGAACAATTGCTGGAGCACCAGAACATTGTGACGCGCCCCGGGGTGGACCTTACAAATCAAGGTCCACCCCGTGAGACGGTCGGCAAATCAAAGGCCGACCCAGAGGGTCACCACGAAGGGCCGACTAGCCGGCCTTCTCCGCCTCGGCCGCCTTGCCCGTCTCGGCCGCCTTCTCCGCCTCGGCCGCCTCGGCCGCCTTCCCCGCCGCGCCCACCGCCGCCGGCGCCGGATTGTCGTCCAGCCCCTCCCGCGCCGCCGGGACCACGTCCCCCGTCGTCCGCGTCAGCGTCCCCGCGGCGATCTCTGCGGCGTAGTGGCACGCCACCCGGTGTCCGCCGCCGACGTCGGTCAGCGCCGGCCGCTCGGTGGCGCACAGCGTCTCCTGCACCCACGGGCACCGGGTGTGGAACCGGCATCCGGCGGGCGGGTCGGCCGGCGAGGGCAGGTCGCCGGTGAGCAGGATGCGCTCGCGCCGGTCCTCGACCTCCGGGTCGGGCACGGGAACCGCCGACATCAGGGCCTTGGTGTAGGGGTGCCGCGGCTCCGCGTAGAGGGCGTCGCTCGGGGCCTCCTCCACCAGCGCGCCCAGGTACATCACGCCGATCACGTCGGAGATGTGCCGGACCACCGCGAGGTCGTGGGCGATGACCACGTAGGTCAGGCCCAGCTCCTCCTGCAGCTCCTCCAGCAGGTTGATCACCTGGGCCTGGATGGACACGTCCAGCGCGGACACCGGCTCGTCGCAGATGATCACGTCCGGCTCCAGGACCAGGGCGCGGGCGATGCCGATGCGCTGGCGCTGGCCGCCGGAGAACTCGTGCGGGTAGCGGGACAGCGCGTTGGACGGCAGCCCGACCTTGGCGAGGATCGCCTTGATCTTCTCGCGCCGCTCCTCCTGGGTGGCGCCGATGCCGTGGGCGATCATGCCCTCGGAGAGGATCGACTCGATGTTCTGCCGGGGGTTGAGGGAGCCCAGCGGGTCCTGGAAGACCATCTGGAGCCGGCGCCGGAAGCGGCGCATCTCCTCCTCGGGCAGCTTGGCCAGGTCGGTTCCGTCGAGCACGACGCCGCCCTCGGTGATGGGCACCAGGCGCAGCACCGCCCGCCCGAGGGTGGTCTTGCCGCAGCCCGACTCGCCCACCAGGCCGTAGGTCTGGCCGGCCTCGACCTTGAGGGAGACGCCGTCGACGGCGTGGACGTGGCCGACCGTGCGGTCGAAGAGGACGCCCTTCTTGACCGGGAAGTGGACCTTGACTCCGTCCAGTTCGAGCAGGCTCATGCGCGGACCTCCTCGGCCTTGGCGTCGTCGAGTACGGGGTGGACGCACCGCACCTGGTGTCCGGCCGCCCGGGGTGCGGCGAGCGGCGGGGTGCCGCCCAGGCAGTCCAGCTCGTAGCGGTCGCAGCGGGGCGCGAAGGCGCAGCCGTCGGCCCAGGCGATCCGGTCGTTGATGGAGCCCCGGACGGGGGTGAGCGGTTCGCCGCGCGGGGCGTCGAGCCGGGGGATGGAGCCCAGCAGCCCGTGCGCGTAGGGGTGGGTGGGGTGGGCGAACAGTTCGCGGCGCCCCGCGGACTCCACGACCTTGCCCGCGTAGAGCACGTTCACCTCGTCGCAGAGGCCGGCCACCACGCCCAGGTCGTGGGTGATCATCAGCAGGGCGGTGCCCTCCTGGTCGACCAGTTCCTTCAGCAGTTCCAGGATCTGCGCCTGGATGGTGACGTCGAGGGCCGTGGTGGGCTCGTCGGCGATCAGCAGGCCCGGCGCGCAGGCCACCGCCATGGCGATCAGCGCGCGCTGGCGCATGCCGCCGGACATCTGATGCGGGTACTCCTTGAGCCGCCGGGTGGGGTCGGGGATGCCGACCCGGTCCAGCAGGCTCGCCGCCTCCTTGCGGGCGGCCTCGCCCTTCAGGCCCCGGTGGCGCTCCAGGATCTCGGTGACCTGGACGCCGATCGGGACGACCGGGTTGAGGGAGGACAGCGGGTCCTGGAAGATCATCGCGATCCGGCGGCCCCGCAGGTCGCGCAGCGCCCTGCGGCTCATGGAGAGCAGGTCGGAGCCGTCGAAGTCGGCGCGGCCGGTGATCTCGACGCCCTTGGCCGGCAGGAGCCCCATCAGGGCGAGCGAGGTGACGGACTTGCCGCAGCCCGACTCGCCGACCAGCCCCACGACCTGGCCCTGGTCGACGGAGAACGAGACGCCGTCGACCGCCCGGGACTCCTTGCGGCCGTGCTGTCCGCCGAAGGTGACGGTCAGTTCGTCGACTGAGAGAAGTGGCATGGTGGTTCAGCCTCGCAGCTTCGGGTCGAGGGCTTCCCGCATGGCCTCGCCGAGCAGGGTGAAGCCGAGCGCGGTGATGATGATGCCGAGAGCCGGGTACACCGCCATCATCGGCGCGTTGTCGAAGAAGTCCTGGGCGCGCGCCAGCATGACGCCCCACTCGGGGACCGAGGGGTCGGGGTTGCCGAGCCCGAGGTAGGACAGGGCCGCCGCCTCGATGATGGCGGTGGCCAGCGAGAGGGTCGCCTGGACGATCACCGGGCTGAGCGAGTTCGGCATGATCTGCGTGACGACGATGCGGCGCCGGCGCACGCCCAGCGCCTGTGCGGCCAGCACGTAGTCGGCGCCGCCCTGCGCGAGCATCGAACCGCGCAGCAGGCGGGCGAAGATCGGCACCTGGACGACGCCGACGGCGATCATCACGGTGGTCAGGGACTGGCCCATGACGGCCGCGACGGACACGGCGAGCAGCAGCGAGGGCAGCGCCAGCATCATGTCGGTGACGCGCATGACGAAGGAGTCGAGTCGCTTGCCCTTGTCGCCGCCGAGGGTGGCCGCGGCACCGGAGAGGCCGCCGATGAGGAAGCCGACGACGAGTCCGATCATGGTGGAGACGACGCCGACGAGCAGGGTCTGCCGGGCGCCCACCAGCATCCGGGAGAACATGTCGCGGCCGAGGTGGTCCAGGCCCAGCCAGTTCTCGCCGCGGGGTCCGACGAACTTGCCCTGGTTGACGAGGACTTCGCTGCGCCAGGTCTGGGCGGTCGGCGAATGCGGGGCGATCCACGGGCCGACTATGGCCAGCAGCACGAAGACGGCGATGACGCCGGCCCCGATGATCGCCATCTTGCTGGTCCGCAGCCGCCGGTAGGCCTCTTTCCACAGGCTCGCGCCGGTCGTGCTCTCGTTGTGTGCGGTGAGCTCCGCGAGGCGCTGGATCTTCTCTGTCTTGGTGGTGCTCACGTCAGTGCACCCGCACTCTCGGGTCGATGAGGCTGTACGCCACGTCCACCAGCAGGTTGATCAGGACGTAGATGATCGCGATGAACATGATGAAACCGACGAGGACCGGGTAGTCGCGGTCGTCGATCGCCGTCCGGATGAAGGAGCCGATCCCGCCGAAGGAGAACACGGACTCGGTGAGCACGGCGCCGGACAGCAGCGAGCCGGTGAGCAGGCCGACCGCGGTGACGACCGGCAGCATGGCGTTGCGCAGCACGTGCCGCCCGCGCACCACGCTGCGGCGCAGTCCCTTGGACTCGGCGGTGCGGACGTAGTCCTCGCCGAGCACTTCGAGCACGCTGGCACGGGTCATGCGGACGATCACGGCGAGCGGGATGGATGCCAGGGTGATCGCGGGCAGCACCAGATGGTGGACCGCGTCCAGGGAGGCGTCGAACTCGCCGGTGAGCACGCCGTCGAGGACCGCGAAGCCGGTCACCTCGGTGGCGTCGATGCCGCTGTCCTGGCGGCCGTAGCTGGGGAAGAGGCCCAGTCCGACGGCGAAGACGTCCTTGAGGATCAGGGCGAGGAAGAACACCGGCACGCAGATGCCGACGAGCGAGCCGGAGACGGCGGTGACGTCGAGCCAGCCGCCGCGCTTGCGGGCGGCGAAGTAGCCGAGCGGCACGCCGATCACGATCGCGATGATCATCGCCGCGACGGACAGTTCGACGGTGGCCGGGAAGCGCAGCGTGAACTCGTCCCACACGGGCTGACCGGTCTGCACCGAGGTGCCCAGGTCGAGTTCGCCGATGCGCTTGAGGAAGCGCCAGTACTGGATGTGGAGGGGCTGGTCGAGCCCCAGTGCGCGGTTGATCCGTGCCACTTCGGCCTCGGTGGCCCGCTCCCCCAGGATCGCTGAGGCGGGTCCGCCGGGCAGCCGGTTGAGCCAGAGGAACAGCAGAACCGACAGGCCGAGCAGGGTGGGAATCAGCTGGAGCAGTCTTCGTACGACGAGACGCAGCACCCCGCATGCCCCTTTCTTACGTCAGTGACTTCAGCGAAGGGTCCGCCCGGCCGCCGAGTTGCAGCAGCCGGGCGGACCCGTGTGCGATGCCTGTCTCTACTTACTTGAAGGAGATCTCGGCGAAGTTCTCCTGCGTGAGCGGGGAGACCTTCGGCGGGTTCACGTTCTTGGCGAACGCGATCGCGGGCGGCGACGAGGAGACCGGGACGCCCGGCAGGTAGTCCATGATGACCTCGTTGGCCTTCTGGTAGGCGGCGGTGCGCCCCGCGGTGTCGGCGATCTTCGAGCCGGCGTTCACCGCGTCGAACAGCTCCTTGTTCTTGAAGCCCCACTGCTTGTCGTACTCGGCGAACCAGGTGCCGATGAAGTTGTAGCCGTCGTTGAAGTCACCGGTCCAGCCGAGCATGTGCAGGGCGCAGGAGCCGGCCTCGGTGGCGTCCAGGTAGTCCGGGGCCCACTTCATCGGCTTCGGGGTGACCGTGATGCCGGCCTTCTCCAGGTCGGCCTTCATCAGCTCGAACAGGTCCTGCGGCGAGGGCATGTACGGGCGGGTGACCTCGGTCGGGTAGCAGAACTCGATCTTGAGGCCGCTCTCGCCGGCGCTCTTGAGCAGCTGCTTGGCCTTGGCGGTGTCGTACGGGTACTGGGTGACGTTCTCGGAGTAGCCCGCCACCGTGTCCGGCATGAACTGGGTGGCCACCTTGCCGCCCTCGGGCAGCTGGGTCTTGACCAGGTTCTCGCGGTCGAGCGCGTGCGCGATGGCCTGGCGGACCTCCTTCTTCTTCAGCGCCGGGTTCTTCTCCTGGGTCATGCCCACGTAGAAGAGGTTGAAGACGCCACGGGTCGGGACCTGGAAGCCCTCGCCCTCGAGGGTCTTGACGTCGGCGGGCGCGACCAGGTCGTAGCCGTCGATGTCACCGGCCTGCAGCGCCTGACGGCGGCCGTCCTCGGTGTCGATGGTGCGGATGACCAGGTTCTTGACCTTGGCCTTCTCGCCCCAGTAGCCGTCGAAGGCCTCCAGGGAGACCTCCTTGTTGCCCTTGTTCCACTTGGTGATCCTGTACGGGCCGGTGCCGGCGACGAGGCCGGCCTCCTGGCTGTACTTGGGGTACGTGATGGCGTCGCCCTTGGCGGTCGCCTCCTGCTTCTCGTACTCCTTGAGGGCCTTCGGCGAGTGGATGGCCAGGGCCTGGAGGGAGAAGCCGCCGGGCAGGTTCGCGGAGGGCTTCTTGACCTCGATGACGGCGGTGTGCTCGTCCTTGGCGGTGCAGGACTTGTAGTTCGCCTCGGGGGTCTCGGGGTCCTCGTTCTTCGCGAAGCCGCCCATGATGGTCTGCCAGTAGTAGGAGACCGCGCTGGACTGGTAGGTGCCCGTCCAGTTGAACCAGTGGTCGTAGTTGGCGCACACGGCCGCGGCGTTGAAGGTCTCGCCGTCGTGGAACTTCACGCCCTTGCGGAGGTTGAAGGTCCAGACCGTGCCCTTGTCGTTGCTCTCCCAGGTCTCGGCCAGGCCGCCGACGAGCTTGCTGCCGCCCGACTCGTGCTCCAGCAGCGCCTCGAAGGCCTGCCGGGTGACGCGGAAGGTCTCGCCGTCGCTCGCGAGCGCCGGGTCGAGCGAGCTCGGGTCGCCGGGGGCGCCGAACACGAAGGTGTCCTTGTCCCCCTTCTGGTCTTCCTTGTCTCGCTCACTGGCGCAGCCGGTGGCGATCACACCGACCGCCAACGCGGCCGTGATCGCCCTGGCGGCACGGGATCTGAGTATGCGCATAGGGAGGCCACTCCGGGTTCCACTGTGGGGAAAGCACTGTTGACCGCCCGAACACTACAGACGCGGCCGGAAAACGAGAACAGTCCGCATAGCGGTGATACCTACCTGAGATTTGAACACTCGATAAATCGGAAGCTACCGGTACATCAAGGATGCGGAGGTTTAACATGCAGGACACGGCCGAAACTTGGCTGTTCACGAGGGCATGACGGGGACCCGCGCGGGGCGGGTGGACGCGTTCGCGGAGTGAGACGGAAGGGGTGGCGCGGGCGCTCAGTAGGCGCGCGCGGGCGGGTAGCCGTAGCCGCCGGCCGGGGCGGCGTGGGCCTCGCGGTCGTAGAACGGACGGGCGTTGGCACGCAGCCACATGGCGACCGGGTCGTGTTCGTCGGACATGGCGACGGTGGACACCGGCAGGCCGTCCGGGACGGCGCCGATGGACTGCTGCATCATCGCGCGCACGGAGTCCACGGCGGGCGGGGAGGTGTCGTACACGTCCAGGCCGATGGCCAGATACGGCGCTCCGAGGGCTGGCTGCACCCACGCGCGGCGCAGCGAGCGCACGGCCGGGGTGCGGTGGGCGTTCTGCGCGAGGAGGGCGTAGAACTGCGGGACCTCGACGGCGGGTTCGGACAGCCGCAGCGGGCCGGCGGGCTGGCGGTCCAAACCGGCGGCGATACGCCGCAGATCGAGCCAGGGGATGCCGACGCCGCCGCCGGGGGCGTGCGGATTCAGCCACAGTCCGTAGTGGTCGGGGTAGAGGGTGCGGGCCACGTCGAGGGCGTCGACCACCTCGTACGACCGGTTCCAGCCGCTGGCGGAGAGCTCCTGGGCGGAGGTGACGCAGGGCGCGTAGTGGTGGCCGCCGACCTCCATGTCGCCGTACTGGGCGTCGGGGGAACCGGCCTGGCCGTGCCACAGCAGCATCCAGACCTGGCCGACGGAGGGGGCGGCGAGGGCGCGCAGCAGCGCCTCGTAGGCGTCGTAGCGCCCCGGCGTCACCTGGCGCAGCATGTGCTCGACCTGGCCGGCCGCGGCGGTTCCCGTGCCGCTCGCGCTCACTTCTTACCGCCCCTTCGTCCCACGCCCGCTTTGAGCCGTGACCCTAGCTTAGGGCCTTGGCGACGAATCGACTTCAGCCGTTCTGCGGGAGAATTTGCGTATAGAAGGGGCGCACCCGCTCGCGCATCCAGTGGCCGACGGGGTCGTCCGTGACGTCCAGCAGGACCAGGTTCACCGGCCAGCGGACCGGGACCCGGCCGAGGGCGCGGCCGAGGGCGTCCAGCGGCAGGGCGCGCAGGTCGCCCTCCCAGGCGGTGAGTTCGACGCCGACGAACATCACGGGGTCGGCGGTCTCGATGGCGGCCAGGCAGCGGCGGGCGGTGCGGACCACGCCGATGCCCTCGAACTCGGCGGAGGCGGCGGAGAGGAAGTCGACCGGGTCGTCCTGCCAGTCCGGCTCGAACAGCCGGACCCGGCCGCCGCTCGCGGGCCCGTCCAGGGGGGTGCGCCCGGCCCGGCACAGTTCGGCCACCGCGGGCGGCGGCAGCGGGATCCCGACGACGCCGCCGGGGTTGACGGCGATGCCGGCCTGCGGGGGCAGTCCGCGCGCGAACTCGACGGCGGGGGCGATGGTGTACGACATGTGCGCGCCGACGACCTGGCGGAACTGCTCCTCGGAGCTGAACACGGGCACGTACGCCTGGCCGGCGATCTCCATGGTGGGCAGGTCCAGCGGGCCGCTGTCGGGTCCGCCGCCGTTGGGCAGCGGCACCCAGACGAAGCTGCGGCCGAGCACCTCGACGATCCGGGCGCCGGCCGTGGGGACGCCGAGGGACGCGGACAGCACCTCCTCCAGCTCGTTGCCGGGCCATCCGCCGTGCGGATGGGGGTGCGCCTGCGCCGGGATGTCCGCGGAGAAGTCCGCCGGGAAGTCCATCTGCCTACCGCCTGCCGAGAACTACTGGTCCGGCTGAAAGGCTACCGTCCGGCGGGCCGGGCCCCGGGCCCGCGACCCCCGGCGCCCACCGCCGGGAAGCCCCCGGCCACCGGCCACCGGCGCCGGGGGCCCGCCGTCACGAAGCCCCCGGTCGCAGACCCCCGGCGTCGGGCGCTGACCACCGCGGAGTTCTCGTGCCCCGGCCCCATTCCCGGCCATCGGGAAACTGCCCGGTCCAGACCCCGTCCCGGACACCGCGAAACCCCGGTCCGCGAACCTGCGCCGGCCGCCGTCGGTTCCCGGACCCGCCCCGGCGACCGTGGAACGCCCGCTCCCGGCCCCGCCCCGGCCATCGCGCGGCCGGCCGTGCGCGGCCCGGCCCGGCGAGCGCGCCCCGGCCCAGCGAGCGCGCCCCGGCCCGGCGAGCACGGCCCGGCCCCGGTATACGCGATACGGCCCCGGTATACGCGGCACGGCCCGGCGTGCGACCGCGAACAGCCCGGTGGCGGACGCCGCGATTCCCGGTTCCGCCCGGGCCCCCGTCCTCAGCCCGTGAACCCGATCCGGCGCAGCGTGTTCGCCGCGTCACGGTCGAGGAGGACCGCCGAGACGCAGCCGGGCGGCAGGGCGCCCCGTTCGACTCGGGCGAGGAGGCGGGCGGCGACGCGGCGGTGGCGGCGGAAGGCGTAGCGGGACACGCCCCGGCCGCGCTCGCGCTGCCCGGCCAGCGCCTGCTCGGGGGTGACGTCGAGGAACAGCAGGTGCAGCGTGCCGCCCCGGCGGCGGGCCTCGCGGGCCAGCCAGGCGCGCACCCAGGCCTGGGTGCCGCAGTCGTGGACGACGATGCCCTCGCCGGTGCGCAGGGCGCGGCGCAGCCCGGCGTAGTGGGCGAGGCGCACCAGCGGGCGGTAGAGCCCGTACGGCAGGAAGCCGGGCATGCGGCGGTCCCAGCGGTCGCGGGTGTCCTGGGAGTCGATGCGGACCGCCTTGACGGTCCGGCGCATCAGGGTGGACTTGCCGCTGCCGGGCAGACCGGTGACCACGACCAGGTCGCCGGGACCGAAGAGCAGTGCGTGCGGGCTGCGTCCGGCCCGCTCGCGCAGGTCGCGGACGACCGGCGCGGGGACGCACGCCTCCCCCGCGGACGCGGCGGGCTGCCGGGGCAGCGCGACGGGCGAGCCGGCGGCGTAGGCCGTGGTCCTGTTCACCGTGATCGTCCTCCCCTGGGGCGGTTCACGAGTTCCCGTCCCCGTCGAGTGTAAAGAGAAGGTAATCCGCGGTGTCTCGTGTTTTCGTACTCGTGGTGCCACAGCACGGTTACAGATCGCAGCCTGCCGCGAACCGGCGATGCGTGCAATGATGTGCGCGCCAACTGCATACCGGCCGTTTGAATCCGCGCGGGAGAGTTCCCAGCCGCCACCGGCGCTGGGACGCCGAAGGAGCAAGTCCCTCCCTTGAATCTCTCAGGCACCGTTACCGCACGGGCGAGGCACATCTGAAAAGCGGGCCGCCGCCGTGCGCGGTGGTCCCACCCAAGGTGCAAGCCAGTGACCGGTCACGGTCATGGCGAACCTCTCAGGTTCCGATGACAGATGGGGAGGAACGACCTCGCCCTCCCCCATGCTCGAATGAGCTCGCACGGGAGGTCCCCCCATCGCCCCGGGAGACATCCGTCCGATGAGCAGTTCCGTACCCCGTCGCACCGCCCTCGACGCCCTGCACCGCGAACTGGGCGCGACCATGACCGATTTCGCCGGCTGGGACATGCCCCTGCGCTACGGCTCCGAGCGCGACGAGCACCTCGCGGTGCGCACCCGCGCCGGTCTGTTCGACCTCTCCCACATGGGCGAGATCACGGTCACCGGCCCCGGCGCCGCCGCCCTGCTGAACTTCGCCCTGGTCGGCGACCTCGCCTCCGTCGGCGTCGGCCGCGCCCGCTACACGATGATCTGCCGGGCCGACGGCGGCATTCTCGACGACCTGATCGTCTACCGCCTCGCCGAGGCCGAGTTCATGGTCGTCGCCAACGCCTCCAACGCCCAGGTCGTGCTGGACGCCCTCACCGAGCGCGCCGCCGGCTTCGACGCCGAGGTGCGCGACGACCGGGACGCCTACGCGCTGATCGCCGTGCAGGGCCCCGAGTCCCCCGGCATCCTCAAGGCGCTGACCGACGCCGATCTCGACGGCCTGAAGTACTACGCCGGACTGCCCGGCACGGTCGCGGGCGTCCCGGCGCTGATCGCGCGCACCGGCTACACCGGCGAGGACGGCTTCGAGCTGTTCGTGCGCCCCGGGCACGCCGTCGCCCTGTGGCAGGCGCTGACCGAGGCCGGTCGGGGCGCCGGCCTGGTCCCCTGCGGGCTGTCCTGCCGTGACACGCTGCGCCTAGAGGCGGGCATGCCGCTGTACGGGCACGAGCTGACCACCGCGCTCACCCCCTTCGACGCCGGTCTCGGCCGGGTGGTGAAGTTCGGCAAGGAGGGCGACTTCGTCGGGCGCGAGGCGTTGCTGGCGGCCGCCGCCCGCGCCGAGGAGAACCCGCCGCGGGTCCTGGTCGGCCTGGTCGCCGAGGGCCGCCGGGTGCCGCGCGCCGGGTACGCCGTGGTCGCGGGCGGCGAGGTGATCGGCGAGGTCACCTCCGGCGCGCCCTCGCCGACGCTGGGCCGGCCGATCGCCATGGCGTACGTCGACCCCGCGCACGCGGCGCCGGGCACGCCCGGTGTCGGCGTGGACATCCGGGGCAGTCACGAGCCGTACGAGGTCGTGGCGCTGCCGTTCCACAAGCGCCGGAAGTAACACTTGAGGCGTGGTCCGCATGTGCCGGTCCGCACAGGCCGGTCCGCATGCGACTCCGCCCGCCTTCACCCTGCTCAGCAGCGGTTTCCGCAGTCCCCCGTTCATCCGCAGTCCCACGCGTACAGGAGAATCCAGGCCATGAGCAACCCCCAGCAGCTGCGCTACAGCAAGGAGCACGAGTGGCTGTCGGCCGCCGAGGACGGCGTCGCGACGGTCGGCATCACCGCGTTCGCGGCGAACGCGCTCGGCGACGTCGTCTACGCCCAGCTCCCCGACGTGGGCTCCACGGTCGCCGCGGGCGAGACCTGCGGTGAGCTGGAGTCGACCAAGTCGGTCAGCGAACTGTATTCCCCCGTCGCCGGCGAGGTCACCGAGATCAACGAGGACGTGGTCAACGACCCGTCGCTGGTGAACTCCGCGCCCTTCGAGGGCGGCTGGCTGTTCAAGGTGCGCGTCGCGGAGGAGCCGGCCGACCTGCTCTCCGCCGACGAGTACGACGCCCACATCGCCGGCTGAGGAGCCAACGCCGACATGTCGCTTCTGAACACCCCCCTGCACGAGCTGGACCCGGACGTCGCCGCCGCCGTCGACGCCGAGCTGCGCCGCCAGCAGTCCACCCTCGAGATGATCGCCTCCGAGAACTTCGCCCCGGTCGCGGTCATGGAGGCCCAGGGCTCGGTCCTCACCAACAAGTACGCCGAGGGCTACCCGGGCCGCCGCTACTACGGCGGCTGCGAGCACGTCGACGTGGTCGAGCAGATCGCCATCGACCGGGTCAAGGAGCTGTTCGGCGCCGAGCACGCCAACGTGCAGCCGCACTCCGGCGCGCAGGCCAACGCCGCCGCGATGTTCGCGCTGCTCAAGCCCGGCGACACGATCATGGGCCTGAACCTCGCGCACGGCGGGCACCTGACCCACGGCATGAAGATCAACTTCTCCGGCAAGCTCTACGACGTGGTCGCGTACCACGTCGGTGACGACGGCCGCGTGGACATGGCCGAGGTGGAGCGCCTCGCCAAGGAGTCCCGGCCCCGGCTGATCGTCGCGGGCTGGTCGGCGTACCCGCGGCAGCTGGACTTCGCCGCGTTCCGCCGGATCGCCGACGAGGTCGGCGCGTATCTGATGGTCGACATGGCGCACTTCGCCGGTCTGGTCGCGGCGGGCCTGCACCCCAACCCGGTGCCGCACGCCCACGTCGTGACGACGACCACCCACAAGACGCTGGGCGGCCCCCGCGGCGGCGTGATCCTGTCCACGGCCGAGCTGGCCAAGAAGATCAACTCCGCGGTCTTCCCCGGCCAGCAGGGCGGTCCGCTGGAGCACGTCGTCGCGGCGAAGGCGGTCGCCTTCAAGGTCGCGGCGAGCGAGGACTTCAAGGAGCGCCAGCGCCGCACGCTGGAGGGCGCCCGGATCATCGCCGAGCGCCTGGTGCGCGAGGACGTCGCCGGGCACGGCGTCTCCGTCCTGTCCGGCGGCACGGACGTGCACCTGGTCCTGGTCGACCTGCGCGACTCCGAGCTGGACGGGCAGCAGGCCGAGGACCGGCTCCACGAGGTCGGCATCACGGTCAACCGCAACGCCGTCCCGAACGACCCGCGCCCGCCCATGGTGACGTCCGGTCTGCGCATCGGGACGCCCGCCCTGGCCACCCGCGGCTTCACGGCCGACGACTTCGCCGAGGTCGCGGACGTGATCGCGGAGGCGCTCAAGCCGTCGTACGACGCGCAGACCCTCAAGGCGCGGGTGACGGCCCTCGCCGACAAGCACCCGCTCTACCCCGGCCTCGGCGGCTGACCGCCGGGCAGCCGGACGTTCCCGCGGTGAGGCGCCCCACCGGGCGCCTCACCCCGGCGGCGCACACCACCCCCGTGCACCGCCGCCCCCGCACCACCCCGCCCCTGAGGAGTCCCCGTGGCCATCTCGGTCTTCGACCTGTTCTCGATCGGCATCGGCCCGTCCAGCTCGCACACGGTCGGACCCATGCGCGCGGCCCGCATGTTCGCCCGCCGCCTGCGCGGCGAAGGGCTCCTGGACGCCGTCTCCTCCGTCCGCGCGGAGCTGTACGGCTCCCTCGGCGCGACCGGCCACGGCCACGGCACCCCCAAGGCGGTGCTGCTCGGCCTGGAGGGCGACTCGCCGCGCACGGTGGACGTCGAGACGGCGGACGAACGCGTCGAGGCGATCCGCTCCGCCGGCCGCCTCCGCCTCCTCGGCGCCCACGACATCGCCTTCTCCTACGACGACGACCTCGTCCTGCACCGCCGCAAGACCCTCCCGTACCACGCCAACGGCATGACCCTGTGGGCGTACGACGCCTCGGGCGCGGAACTGCTGTCGAAGACGTACTACTCGGTGGGCGGCGGTTTCGTCGTCGACGAGGACGCGGTCGGCGCGGACCGCATCAAGCTGGACGACACGGTGCTGAAGTACCCCTTCCGCACCGGCGACGAACTGCTGCGCCTGACCCGCGAGACCGGTCTGTCCATCTCCTCCCTGATGCTGGAGAACGAGCGCGCCTGGCGCACCGAGGACGAGATCCGCGCGGGCCTGCTGGAGATCTGGCGGGTGATGCGGGAGTGCGTGGCGCGCGGCATGTCCCGCGAGGGCATCCTGCCGGGCGGCCTGCGCGTGCGCCGCCGGGCCGCCATGACCGCGCGCCAGCTGCGCGCCGAGGGCGACCCCCTGGCGCACGCGATGGAGTGGATCACGCTCTACGCGATGGCGGTGAACGAGGAGAACGCCGCCGGCGGCCGGGTGGTCACCGCCCCGACCAACGGCGCGGCCGGCATCATCCCGGCGGTCCTGCACTACTACCTCGACTTCGTGCCCGGCGCCGACGAGGACGGCGTGGTCCGCTTCCTGCTCGCCGCCGGCGCGATCGGCATGCTCTTCAAGGAGAACGCCTCCATCTCCGGGGCCGAGGTCGGCTGCCAGGGCGAGGTCGGCTCGGCCTGCTCGATGGCGGCGGGCGCGCTGGCCGAGGTGCTGGGCGGCACGCCCGAACAGGTCGAGAACGCGGCCGAGATCGGCATGGAGCACAATCTCGGCCTCACCTGCGACCCGGTCGGCGGCCTGGTCCAGATCCCCTGCATCGAGCGCAACGGCATGGCCGCGGTCAAGGCGGTGACCGCGGCCCGCATGGCCATGCGCGGCGACGGCTCGCACAAGGTCTCCCTGGACAAGGTCATCAAGACGATGAAGGAGACCGGCGCGGACATGAGCGTGAAGTACAAGGAGACGGCGCGCGGCGGGCTCGCGGTGAACATCATCGAGTGCTGAGCCGTCGCCGGGAGGGGTCCCGCCCGGGGTGTGGTCGTATGGCGCCATGATGCGCAGCACCCCGCCCGTCGTTCTCGCCGCCGTCCTCCTGGCCGCTCTCACGTCGTGCTCCCGGGACTCCTCGAACTCCCCGGCAGGCGCGGACGGTTCCACCCGTCGTCCCAGTGCTTCCGCCCCGCCCACGTCCGCCCCTCCCGCGCCGACCCCCACCCCGTCGCCCTCCCCGACCGGGCCGTGCGCCGACGGGGCGTGCGAGATCGAGGTCGGCGTGGGGGACGTCGTCAACGTGCCGGTGCGGTACGGCCTCGGGCCGATCGAGGTGAAGAGGATCACCGGCGGGACGGTCGAGATGACCGCGCCGCTGACGGGGTCGGGCTACAGCGTCTCGGGCTGTTCCGGCGGCGGCGGGGTGTCGTCGGCGGGCGGTGGCGGCGTCGGGCTGCGCTGTTCGCGGGGGACCGTGGCGACCCTCAACGACGTCATGAGCCTGGAGGTCGTCGGGACCCGCGGCGCCACCGCCGTGCTGCGCATCGAGCCCGCGGGCTGACAGGCGGCCGGCGCCCGGCCGCGTCGGCGCCGCCGATACGGGGCATACATCAACGCACGGCCCGTTTCGTCCCTTTGGGAGTGTCCATGCTCCGCGGCATTGACGTCAGTTCCTTCCAGTCCAGCACCTACGGCACCGAGGGCCTCTCCTTCGTCTTCGTCAAGGCGACGGAGGGACGCACCTACGTGAACCCGAAGCTCGCCGCACAGACCGAGCGGGCCCGCGACGCCGGGCTGGTCGTCGGCTTCTATCACTTCCTGTGGCCCGGGAACCTCACCGCGCAGGCGGAGTTCTTCGTGAGCAAGGCCCCGGACCGCCCGGGCGACATCCTGGCCGTCGACTGGGAGACGACCAGCGACGGCACCCACGCCTCCAACTCCGAGAAGGACCGTTTCATCCGGAAGGTGAAGGAACTCCGGCCGGACAATCGGGTCGTCCTGTACTGCAATCGGCACTTTTGGCTGAACATCGACACGACGTCGTACGCCGGCGACGGCCTGTGGATCGCCGACTACGTCACCGCGGGCAAGCCCCGGATCAAGGCGAAGTGGCGCTTCCACCAGTACACGGACGACCCGGTGGACAAGAACGTCGCCGGCTTCTCCAGCAAGGAGGCCCTGCGGGAGTGGGCCGGCGACGCCTGACCCGGACGGGTGCGGCGGGTCAGCCGCGGAACTCCGGCGTGCGCTCCGGGGACGCCGCCGCCAGCGCCTTGGTCACGCCGTCCACGCCCTCGCGCAGTCCGTACACCGGCGTGGCCGGCTGCTGGCGCCAGCTGTCGTCGATGCCGCCCGCGTCGACCGTGTCGAAGCCCAGTTCGTCGATGAGCGCCCGCACCTTGGCCTTGGCGGCCTCGTCGTCGCCGGCCACCGGGAGGGCGATGCGCTCGGGGTCGCCGGCCGGGCGGGGGCGGTCGAGGATGTCCTGGGCGTAGGTGCCGTTGAAGGCCTTGATCACCGGGTGGCCGATGCGGCGCTCGGTCCAGCGGCTCTCGGTGATGCCCCCGTCCTCGATCTCGGCGATCCGGCCGTCGCGCTCGCGCGGGTAGTAGTTGCCGGTGTCGATCACCGCGACGCCCTCGGCCGCCCCGTCCAGCAGCCCGGCGGGCAGGTCCGGGACCGCCTTGACCGGGACGGTGACGACGACGATCTCCGCGCCCCGCGCCGCCTCTTCGACCCGGACCGGCGTCGCGCCGGTCTCCTCGGCGAGCGCGGTCAGGGTCTCGGGACCGCGCGAGTTGGCGACGGAGACGTCGTGCCCGAGGGCGGTGAGCCGCCGGGTGAGGTTGCCGCCGATGTTGCCCGCGCCGATGATGCCGATCTTCATGTCCGACCCCTTCATTGAATGCACATGCATACGTCTGTCAGGGTGCGTCAACTCCGGGGGTCGTCCCGCTATTCCGGGCGCGCGACATTCATGCCGAAGGGGCGTCCACCCGCGCCGACCACGCGGTGGACGCCCCTTCCGGTCGCGTCACTTGTTCAGGTGGGCCCAGAACTCGTCGAACGACAGCACCTTGTCGCCGTTGAGGTCCCGGCTGCCGATGACGGCCTCGGCGACCGCCTCGGTGACGTTCCAGTCGCCCCCCTGCGCCAGAGCGGTCTTGAACTCGGCGGCCGTGATGTAGCCGTCGCCGTCCGTGTCGATCCGCTCGAACTGCTTGCGCGCTTCCTCGATGTCCGCCACCGGTCCGCCCCTCGTCTTTCCCGCTGAATCGTCCTACTGGTCGTACTGACGCAGGTCAGACTAACGGGCGGACCCGGGCGGCTCAGTGCCAGGGCTTGTAGTGCGGGTTGCTCCGGCAGTCGTCCATGATCTCGGTCTTGGTCTGCTTGTCGACCGGGCAGACGCCGATGACGTACTCGCGGGCGACGCCGCCGGGGAAGGCGACCTCGACCTGGTCGGCCCACTTGTGGGTGTCGCCGATCGTCTTGTTGACGTCGATGCCGCCGGGGGCGTCGATGTAGTAGTTGTAGCCCGACTTGTACCAGGTCTTGTACAGGTCGTGGTCGTACGTCGTGGAGACGTACGGCGAGGGCTGGTTGACGAGGACGTACTTCTCGACGTCGTACTGGCCGCCCACGACGTCCTTGGGGTGGAAGCCCTGCTCGAAGATGATCTCGGGGGCGCGGCTGTCGCTGCGGTAGAGGGTGCCGCAGGTCGTGCGCCAGACCGGCTTGGGGGTGATGCGCTCCAGGTCGACGCGGCGGTCGGCGGCGGCCTTGATGCGGTCCTCGAACTGGGGACAGGCCGGGGCGGCCTTGGCGGCGGGCGCCTTGGCCGGGGCGGCGTTCTCGGAGACGGTGGCGGCCGTGGTCGCGAGGACGGCCGCACAGGACAGGGCGGCGGCAGCGGCCCGCCGCCGAAGGCGAGTTGTGATCATGGGACGTACGATCCACGGCACGTGCCCGGCAGTTGCGGACCGTCACCCGTACGACGGCGTGTCCCGCCCGCGGTCCGCACCCCGGCCGCAGCCCGTCACCGGCGCCGAGTCCGGCCGTCCGTCAGCGGTCCGCACCCCGGCCGTCCGTCACCGGTCCGCGACCCGTATCTCGAACCAGGTCGTCTTGCCGCGGGGCAGCAGGTCCACGCCCCACCGGTCCGCGAGCCTGTCCACCAGGAACAGCCCCCGGCCGCTGACGTCCGTCTCCTGGACCGGCATCAGGCAGGGCAGTCCGCGGGAGGGGTCGCGCACCTCGACGCGGATCCAGCCGCGGCGCCGGCGCATCCGCAGGCCGAAGACGCGGGCCCCGGTGTGCCGGACGGCGTTGCCGACCAGCTCGGAGACGAGTAACACCACGTCCTCGGTCATCTTCGGCGACAGTCCCCACTGCCGCAGGACCACCACCTGGGCCAGCCGCCGGGCCGTGCCCGCGGACTCGGGGCGGGACAGTAACGGGACCTCCGCCTCGGCCGGGTTGCCGAACAGCTCCAGGGCCTCGAGCGCCCGCTCGTCCTCGACCGCGGGCGACCAGCGCGCCGCTGTCGTACGACCGCGTCCCTGCGGCTGTTCGCTGCCCTCCAGCCCCGCCATCCCCCCATCATGGCCGCCCGGCGCCGCCTCCGTGGCAGGGTCCGGCGAATACGCCCCCCGGAAGGCAGGGGTCCACGGGAGTCGACCGGCATGTGCCAGGGGCAATGCGGGATCGTTCCCATGGCGCGCGACCTGGGCGGACGGATCGCTCGGCGGCAACTGCGGTCTCCCTCGACACGGCAGGCTTAAGGTTGCCTTAAGGCTTCCACACACCGCCCCATCGAGGGAGCCGGAATCAGACATCGTGGCAACTGCCCGTTCCCCAGAGGGGTTTCGCGTCGCACGCCGGGCCGCGGGAACGTCAGAGGAACTTCGCCTTGCCCGGGCCCTCCTCGACGAAGCTGCGCATACCGCGCTCGCGGTCCTCGGTCGCGAACAGCCCCGCGAACCAGTTGCGCTCGACGGTCAGACCGGTGTCGATGTCCGTCTCCAGGCCCGCGTCGATGGACTCCTTCGCGGCGCGCAGCGCGAGCGCCGGGCCCTGGGCCAGCTTCGCCGCCCAGGCGTGCGCGGTGTCGTACACCTCGGCCGCCGGGACGACCCGGTCGACCAGGCCGAGGGCGAGCGCCTCGTCGGCCTTGACCATGCGGCCGGTGAAGATGAGGTCCTTCGCCTTCGACGGGCCGATCAGCCGGGACAGCCGCTGGGTGCCGCCCGCGCCGGGGATCAGGCCGAGCAGGATCTCCGGCTGGCCGAGCTTGGCGTTGTCCGCGGCGATCCGGAAGTCCGCGCACAGCGCCAGTTCGCAGCCGCCGCCCAGCGCGTAGCCGGTGACGGCGGCGACGACGGGCTTGGGGATGCGGGCGACGGCGGTGAAGGAGTCCTGGAGGGCGCGGGCGCGCAGGACCATGGCGGTGTGGTCCATGGCCTGCATCTCCTTGATGTCCGCGCCCGCCGCGAACACCTTCTCGCCGCCGTACAGGACCACGGCGCGCACGTCGTCGCGGCGCGCGGCCTCCTCGGCGAGTTCCTTGAGCCGGTCCTGGGTGGCGACGTCCAGCGCGTTCATCGGCGGACGGTCGAGGCGGAGCGTGCCGACGCCTTCGGCTACTTCGAGATTCACGGTCATGCAGGCAGGTTAACGGCCACTAACGACAACGGGCCCGGTGCGGTCGGTCACACCGGGCCCGTCGTACGCGCGGACGTTACGCCTTCCACTCCTCCCACGGCATGTTCCAGCCGTTGAGGCCGTTGTCCGGGGCGACCGTGGCGTCGTTGGAGTTCTTCACGACCACGACGTCGCCGATCATCGAGTTGTCGAAGAACCAGTGGGCCGGGGCGCTCTCGTCCCAGCCGCCGCGCACGTCGCGCAGGCCGACGCAGCCGTGGCTGACGTTGCGGTTGCCGAAGGCGTCGCCGCCCCAGTAGTTGCCGTGCAGGAAGGTGCCGGAGGTGGTCAGGCGCATGGCGTGCGGGACGTCCTTGATGTCGTACTCGCCGCCGTAGCCGACCGTGTCGCCGTTCATCCGGGTCACCGCGAGCTTCTCGCTGATGACCATCTGGCCGTTCCAGGTGTCGTAGCCCGGGGCGCCGGTGGTGACCGGGATGGTCTTGAACAGCTTGCCGTCCCGCATGACCTTCATGGTGAGCTTCTTGGCGTCGACGACGGAGACCTGGCTGCGGCCGACGGTGAAGGAGACGGTCTTGGCCTGCTGGCCGTACACGCCGGGCCTGCCCTCGACGCCGTCGAGGTTGAGGCGGACGGTGACCTCGGTGCCGGGCTTCCAGTACTCCTCGGGCCGGAAGTCGAGGCGGTCGTTGCCGAACCAGTGGCCCTCGACGTCGACGGGCGGCTCGGTCTTGATCTCGATGGCCTTCTCGACCTCGTCCGGGTTGGTGATGCCCCGGGTGAAGCGGAGGGAGAACAGCATGCCGACGCCGACCTTGGAGCCGTCCTCGGGGGTGAAGGTCCCGATGAACGTGTTCTGCGGCGTCAGGGTGGTGAAGTCGGAGTCCTCGGCGGCCTCGCGGCCGGCGGAGTCCTCGGCGACCGCGTGCACCCGGTACTGGGTGGACGCGGCGAGGTGGCTGGACGGCGTCCAGGTGGCGCCGTCCCCGGATATCTCCCCGTCGACCTCGTTGCCCTTGGCGTCCTTGACGACGACCTCGGTCAGCCGGCCCTTGGCGGCGGTCACCTTCAGCGCGCCGCTGGTGTCGACGGCCTCGGCGCCGTCCTTCGGGGTGATGGTGACGGCCGCCTCGGACTGACCGCCCTGCGCGGTGGCCGCCGCCTTGTCCTTGCGCTTGCCCTTGCCGCCCCCGGAGCCGGACCCGGACTCCGGGCCGCCGCACGCCGCGACGGCGAGCAGCAGCACGCCGGCCAGCAGGGCCGGCACCCCCCGGCGCGCCCGCGCACGCCCTCCGCGCGCGTCAACCGACGCCCCCCGTATCGGTCCCACGTTCACTGTGTTCTCCCTCCGCGGGCCCTCGTCCGGACCCGGCGGGACCCCGTCGGGTCCCGCGCCCCCGCGCGTTTCGTGCGCGCTCGGCGCATATTAACCAGATGGTCAGCACGGTGAACGCCGCGGTTTTGTCACCGTTCAGTCCCAACCGGCCCCTCTCCTGCGCCGGGCACGGCTCACTCCCGACCGGACCGCGTCCGGACCCTCGGCCCGGCCGGCGCCGTTCGGTCCCGACCGGCCCGCTCCCGGACCCGCCCCCGGCCCGGACTCCCCCCGCAGTGCGGTCACTTCACGACGCTGCCCGCCTTCCACTCCTCCCAGCCCATGTTCCAGCCGCCGAGCCCGTTGTCCGGCGCGACTTCCCGGTCGTCGCTGTTGACCACCTCGACCACGTCCCCGACGAGGCTGCGGTCGAAGAACCAGCCGGCCGGGGTGCCGGGGCCGCCGCCCTTCACGTCGCGCAGCCCGACGCAGCCGTGGCTGACGTTGGCGTTGCCGAAGACGTCGGCGTCCGCCCAGTAGTTGCCGTGCAGGAAGGTGCCGGAGGCGGTGAGCCGCATGGCGTGCGGGACGTCCGGGATGTCGTACTCGCTCTTGCCGTCGGCCTTGCGGAAGCCGACCGTGGCGCCGTTCATCCGGGTCAGCTCCAGCATCTCGGTGACCACCATCCTGCCGTTGTACGTGGTCGTCTCCGGCGCTCCCGCGGTGATCGGGACGGTGCCGAGGAGGACGCCGTCGCGGCGGACCTCCATGGTGTGGGCGGCGGCGTCGACCCGGGAGACCTGGCTGCGGCCGACGGTGAAGGAGAGCGTGCGGTGCTGGAGGCCGTAGACGCCGGGCGCGCCCTCGACGTCGCGCAGGCGCAGGGCGACGGTGACGCGGGTGCCGGGCTTCCAGTACTCCTCGGGGCGGAAGTCGAGGCGGTCGTCGCCGAACCAGTGGGGGCGGACCTCGACGGGGGGCCTGGCGGTGACGTGGACGGCGCGCTCCACGGCGGCGCGGTTCTCGATCGCGCGGTTGAACCGGAGGGAGACGATCATCCCGGTGCCGACCGTGGCACGGTTGTCGGGGGTGACATAGCCGATGAAGCGTTCCTCCGGCACGAACGTGGTGAAGGTGGTGTGCCGGGCGGAGCGGCGGCCCTGGGCGTCGACGGCGACCGCGTGGACGCGGTACTCGGCGGCGAGCGCGAGCCGGGGTTCGTCGGGCGTCCAGCTGCGGCCGTCGCGGGAGATGCGGCCGGGCACCGGGGTCCTGCGGGCGTCCTGGGAGCGGACGACCTCGACGGACTCCAGGCGTCCCGTCGCGGCCCGCACGCGCAGGGGTGCGCCCGGGCGCACGCCGGTGCTGCCGTCCCCCGGGACGACGCGGACGGCGTCCTTCGCGGACGGGGGTTTGCCCGGGGCGCCGGGGCTCGCGCCCGTGCCGTCAAAAGTGCAGCCGGTGGCCCCGGCGAGCAGTGCTGTCCATGTCAGTACGGCGGCCAGCGCGGCCCTCGCGCGTCGCGCGCGCCCATGTACGTGCCTCACAGACGTCTTCAACGAGGGCCCCGCCCTGGGGAAACGTGAGTGCGAGGCGTGCTCTGGGCAGAACAGTGGGGAGGACGACGGAGGAGCGCCCCGGTCGGGACGCCTGGGCGCCCCGCCCCGACGCGTTCCGTGAGCCGTGGGAGGCCGACAGGTGTCCAGCGCAGCCGAGCAGGAGGCGGTGGCGGCGGCGCACGCCACCGGACAGGGGCGCCCGGCCGCCGCGCTGAACGGCGCCACGCGGGCCGTCGCGCCCGAGCGCGCCGCGGCGCCGGGTGCCGTACCGGTGTGGCCGGGCGCGCCGACGCCGCTCGGCGCCCGGTTCCGGGTCGGCCCGGACGGGGTGGCGGGAACCAACTTCGCGCTGTGGGCGGGCGGGGCGGAGGCCGTCGAGCTGTGTCTGTTCGACGAGGACGGCCGGGAGGTCCGCGAGCGGCGGCTGCGGCTGACCGAGCTGACGCACGAGATCTGGCACGGCTTCGTGCCCGGGGTGCTGCCCGGCCAGCGGTACGGCTACCGGGTGCACGGCCGCTGGGACCCGTGGACCGGCGGCCGCTGGAACCCGGCGAAGCTGCTCCTCGACCCGTACGCGCGCGCGGTGGACGGCGAGTTCCGGCTGCCGCCCGAGGTGTACGGGCACGTCCGCGACTGGCCGCAGCAGCAGGTCGCGGACACCGTGCGCGACGACCGGGACTCCGCGCCGTACGTCCCCAAGGGCGTCGTGGTGCACGACGACGCGCCGGGCGACGAGTGGATGGACGACCGGCGGCCGAAGACGCCCTGGGCGGACTCGGTCATCTACGAGCTGCACGTCCGCGGCTTCACCCGGCTGCACCCGGGCGTGCCCGAGGAGCTGCGCGGCACCTACGCGGGCCTCGGGCACCCGGCGGCCGTGGAGCACCTCACCAGGCTGGGCGTCACGGCCGTGGAGCTGCTGCCCGTGCACCAGTTCGCGCACGAGGACCACCTGCTGCGCCGGGGGCTGCGCAACTACTGGGGCTACAACTCCATCGGCTACTTCGCCCCGCACGCCGCGTACGCCGCCTCCGGCACACGCGGGCAGCAGGTGGGCGAGTTCAAGGAGATGGTGCGCGCCCTGCACGCGGCCGGGATCGAGGTCGTCCTCGACGTCGTCTACAACCACACCGCGGAGGCCGGCGAGCTGGGCCCGACGCTGTCGCTGAAGGGCATCGACAACCGCGGCTACTACCGGCTCCAGCCCGACGCGCGCCGGTACGCCGACTACACCGGCTGCGGCAACACCCTGCACGTCGTCCAGCCGCACGTCCTGCGGCTGATCACGGACTCGCTGCGCTACTGGGTGACCGAGATGGGCGTGGACGGCTTCCGCTTCGACCTGGCGGCGGCGCTGGCCCGCTCGATGCACGACGTCGACATGCTCTCCCCGTTCCTCGCCGTCATCGCCCAGGACCCGGTGCTGCGGCGGGTGAAGCTGATCGCCGAGCCCTGGGACATCGGCTCGGGCGGCTACCAGGTGGGGGCGTTCCCGCCGCTGTGGACGGAGTGGAACGACCGGTACCGCAACGCCGTGCGGGACTTCTGGCGGCACGCGCTGCCCGACGTGCGGGAGATGGGCTACCGGCTGTCCGGCTCCAGCGACCTGTACGCCTGGGGCGGGCGGCGGCCGTACGCCTCCGTCAACTACGTCACCGCGCACGACGGTTTCACCCTGCGGGACCTGGTGTCGTACGAACGCAAGCACAACGAGGCCAACGGCGAGGGCAACCGGGACGGCTCCGACGACAACCGGTCCTGGAACTGCGGCGCCGAGGGCGAGACCGACGACCCGGGCATCCTGGCGCTGCGCCGGCGCCAGCTGCGCAACCTGCTGACCACGCTGCTGCTGTCCACGGGCGTGCCGATGCTGGTGGCGGGCGACGAGATGGGGCGCACCCAGGACGGCAACAACAACGCCTACTGCCAGGACAACGAGACCGGCTGGGTGGACTGGGGGCTGCTCGCCGACCCCGGCTGGCAGGCCCTGTTCGACCTGGCCTCGCGGCTGATCGCGCTGCGCCACCGGCATCCGGTGCTGCGGCGGCGGGCGTTCTTCTCGGGGCGGGCGCACTCGGCGGACGGGCTGCGGGACCTGGCCTGGTTCACCGCGCGGGGCACGGAGATGACGGAGGGCGACTGGTACGCGCCCGCGGCGACGCTCGGCATGTATCTGTCCGGGCGGGACATTCCGGGCCGGGACGAGCGGGGGGCACAGGTCGTGGACGACAGCTTCCTCGCCGTGCTGCACGCCGGCGAGGACCCGGTGCGGTTCGTGCTGCCGGGGCCGCCGTGGGCCGAGCGGTACGAGGTGGTCGTCGACACCGGCCGGGAGGACCAGGCCGGCGCGCCGGGCGTGGAGCACGCGGCGGGGACGGAGATCACGGTGCCGGCACGGACGGTGCTGCTGCTGCGGGTCGCCTGACCTGCGGGCGAGCGGCGCGCCTTCCGCCGTACGCGGCGCCTTCCGCCGTACGCGGCGCCTTCCGCCGTCGCGGCGACCCGCGGCGGTCGTGTGTGCGCCGGTCGCCGTCGGAGGCGGTCGCCGTCCGAGCCGGTCGCGGTCCGGCGGAAACTCGGTGGGCAGTGTCAGTGGCAATCCGTAGGCTCGCTGCTGATGTCGACTCAAGCTGCCCCCACCGCCGAGCCGTCGGAACCGCACGACGAACGCGGCGCACAGCCGTCCGGACAACCCTCCGGCCGGCCCTCCGAGCAGCCGTCCGGGCAGCGGTCCGCCGTGCGGTCGCTCCTGCGGCTGTGGCCGTACGTGCGTCCCGTACGGGCCCGGCTGTTCACCGCCGCGTTCGTCGCCGTCGTCGCCTCCTGCGTCGGCCTGGTCATCCCGCTCGTGCTGAAGTGGCTGGTGGACGGGCCGGTCGCCGACCGCGACCCGGCGGGGGTGTGGCTCGGGGCGCTGTACCTGCTGCTGCTCGGGCTGGCGGAGGCGCTGCTGTTCGGGCTGCGGCGGTGGCTGGTGGCACGGCCGCTGGCGGGCGTCGAGGCGGCGATGCGGGCCGATCTGTACCGGCATCTGCAGCGGCTGCCGATCGCCTTCCACGACCGGTGGCCCTCGGGGCAGCTGCTGTCGCGCGGCACGACCGATCTGATGCTGCTGCGGATGTTCCTGGCGTTCCCGCTGACCTTCCTGCTCGTCAACTCGGTGACGATCCTCGTCGGTGTGGTCATCATGCTGATGCAGGACTGGACGCTGGGGCTGGTGATCCTCGGTCCCGTGGTGCCGGTGATCATCACCTGCCTGGTGTTCGAGAAGCGGTACGCCGGGGCGGCGCGGCGGGCGCAGGACCAGTCGGGCGACCTGACGACGGTCGTCGAGGAGAGCGTCCTCGGCGTCCGCGTCATCAAGGGGTTCGGGCGGCACCGGAGCCAGGCGCGGGCGTTCCGCGAGCTGTCCGGCACGCTGCGCGGCACCGAGCTGCACAAGGCCCGGCTGCTGGCGTCAATCCTCGCCGTCATCATGACGCTGCCCGAGGTGGCGATCGGGGTGGCGCTGGTGCTGGGCGTGATGCGGGTCGCCGACGGCGACCTGTCGGCGGGCACGCTGGTCGCCTTCCTGTCGACGGCGCTGGCGCTGCGCTGGCCGGTGGACTCCATCGGCTTCCTGCTGGCGATGAGTCAGGAGGCGGCGACCGCGACCGAGCGGTACTTCGAGGTGCTGGACGCCGAGCCGGAGCCGGACACCGTCAAGCCCGCGAAGACATCGTCCGCGCCCGGGCGCGGCCTGCGCTTCCACGACGTCACCTTCCGCTACCCCGACGCCCCGCCGGACTCCCCGCCCGTCCTGGACCGGGTCGACCTGCACATCCGCCCCGGCGAGTCGATGGCCCTGGTCGGCTCGACCGGCAGCGGCAAGACCACCCTCACCGCGCTCGTCCCCCGGCTGCACGAGGTGACCTCCGGCCGCATCACCCTCGACGGCGTCGACATCGCCGCCATGTCCCGCGAGGAACTGCGCGCCAAGGTCGCCGTCGCCTTCGAGGAACCCACCCTGTTCTCCGCGAGCGTCGGGGAGAACGTCCTGATGGGCGCCCCCGACGGGGCCGGGGCGGCGGAGCTGGAGCGCGCCCTCGCCGTCGCGCAGGCCGGTTTCGTGCACGCGCTGCCGCAGGGCGCGGACACCCAGGTCGGCGAGCAGGGGCTGAGCCTGTCCGGCGGGCAGCGCCAACGGCTCGCGCTGGCCCGCGCGGTCGTGGGCCGGCCCGACTTCCTGGTGCTGGACGACCCGCTGTCCGCGCTGGACGTGCACACCGAGGCGGCCGTGGAGGCCGCGCTGCGGGAGGTCCTCGCGGACACCACCGCGCTCATCGTGGCGCACCGTCCGTCGACGGTGCTGCTCGCCGACCGGGTCGCCCTGCTGTCCGGCGGCCGGATCACCGCCGTCGGCACCCACCACGAACTGCTGCGCACCCACCCCGAGTACGCGCATCTGATGTCCGGAGCACATCAGCAGGAGGCTGCCCGATGACCGCGTCGACCCCCACGTCGACCTCCGCGTCCGCGCCCTCCGGCCAGTCCCCCGGCGGCGAACCCCCCGCCGGACGGCCGGACCCCGGCGCCGGGGACGCCTTCGACCAGGACCGCCTGCCCAGCCCGCCGGGCGCCACCCGGGCACTGCTGGGCTCCCTGCTCGCGCCGATGCGGGCCCGTGTCGCCCTCACCGCGCTCCTGCTGCTGCTCCAGCAGTCGGCGGTGCAGGCGGGCCCGCTGTTGGTCGCGTACGCCATCGACCACGCGGTGCCGGCGTTCCGCGACCACGACCGAGGGCCGCTGATCGCGGTGGCGGTCGGCTATCTGGCGTGCGCGGCGGCCTCCGGGCTGTTCCAGTACGCCTTCGTGGTCACCGCCGCCCGGGTCAGCCAGGACGTGCTGCTGGACCTGCGCGGCCGGATCTTCCGGCACGCCCAGGCGCTGAGCGTCGACTTCCACGAGCGGTACACCTCGGGCCGGCTGATCTCCCGCGCCACCACGGACGTGGAGTCGCTGCGCGAGCTGCTGGAGGAGGGCCTGCAGGAGCTGGTGACGGTCGTGCTGTCGTGCGTGTACGTCGCCGTGATCCTGCTCTGGCTCGACCTCGGCCTCGGCGCGGTGGCGGTCGCCTCGTTCGTGCCGCTGTGGTCGCTGGTGCAGCTGTACCGGCGGCGGGCGCAGCGCGTCTACCGGGTGCGGTCGACGGCGATCGCGGCGGTGATCGTGAAGTTCGTGGAGACGATGAACGGCATCCGGCCGGTGCGGGCCTTCCGCCGGGAGGCCGTCAACGACGCCGAGTTCCGGGTGCTGAACCGGCGCCACGAGCGCACCAACGGCGACGCGCTGCTGGAGATGGCCCGCTATGTCGTGGGCTCGCGCATCGTCGGCAACACGGCCGTGGCGCTGATGGTGCTGTGGGGCGCGTACCGGGTGGCGGACGAGACGCTGGCACTGGGCGTGCTGGCGGCCTCGGTGCTGTACCTGCGGCGCATGTACGACCCGATCGACCGGTTCGGCATGTTCCTCAACTCCTACCAGTCGGCGGCGGCCTCGCTGGAGAAGATCGCCGGCCTGCTCGCCCAGACCCCGTCCGTGCCGGAGCCGCGGACGCCGCGCGAGCTGCCGCCGCCGAAGTCCGAGCATCCCGGCCGCGAGGTCGTCTTCGACGCGGTCCGCTTCGCCTACCGCACCGGCGGGGAGGTGCTGCCCCGCTTCGACCTGACGATCCCCGCCGGGCAGACCGTCGCCGTCGTCGGCTCCACCGGCGCCGGCAAGTCGACGCTGGCCAAGCTGCTCGCCCGGTTCTACGACCCCACCGGGGGCCGGGTGCTGCTCGACGGGGTCGACCTGCGCGACCTGGCGACGCCCGAACTGCGGCGCGGGGTGGTGATGGTGACGCAGGAGTCGTTCCTGTTCTCCGGCACGGTCGCGGAGAACATCGCCATTGGGCGGCCGGACGCGGGCCGGGAGGAGATCGAGGCGGCGGCGAAGGCGCTGGGCGCGCACGACTTCATCAGCGCCCTGCCCGACGGCTACGACACGGACGTGCGCAAGCGGGGCGGCCGGATCTCCGCCGGTCAGCGGCAGCTGGTGGCGTTCGCGCGGGCGCTGCTCGCCGATCCGGCGGTGCTGATCCTGGACGAGGCGACCAGTTCGCTGGACGTGCCGGGCGAGCGGGCGGTGCAGCGGGCGATGGCGACGGTGCTCAGGGGCCGCACGGCGGTGGTCATCGCCCACCGGCTGTCCACGGTGGAGATCGCGGACCGGGTGCTGGTGATGGAGCGCGGCCGGATCGTGGAGGACGGCACGCCCGCCGAGCTCATCGCCGGGAAGGGCCGGTTCTCGGGCCTGCACAAGGCGTGGCGGGACAGCCTGGCGTGACCGGCGTGCGCGGGGGACCCCGGCACGCGCGACCGCCGCGGCCGGGGGCCGGCGCCTGTGCACGATCCACCCGACGGCCGGCCAAAGCGTTCGCATATCGAACGTGAACGCCCGGACAACGAACGATTTCCGGCCAACTTGTTGACGCGCTCCTGACAGGAACGGGCGTTCCCTGCCACGCTTCCCACGGCCCGCGCACAGCAAGAACCCCACGACGAACCCCACCGCTGCGCCAGGGCCGTCGCACCCTCGGCACCCGCATCCCCCCACGGCTGTGCCCGGACGGACCACCCCCCGTCCGGTCTCCCCCGGCCGCGCGACCCGCGGTCACGCAGAAGGAGTCAGTGTTGAGAGACAGGTCCTCCCACAGACGCACCTCCCACACCCCGCACCGCCGCGCCGCCGCCGTCGCCCTCGCCGGCGTCGTCGCCCTGATCGCCACGGCCGTCCAGTCGGGCGCCGCCACCGCCGCCACCGAGCAGGCCCCCGCCGCCGCGGGCCAGGCCGACCCGGGCGCCGTCCCGGTCAGGCTCAGCCCCGCCGAACGCGCCGCACTCCTGCGCGCGGCGGACGCCGACAAGGCCGCCACCGCCGCCGAACTCGGCCTCGGAGCCCGGGAGAAGCTCGTCGTGCGGGACGTCGTCAAGGACGCCGACGGCACCCTGCACACCCGCTACGAGCGCACCTACGCCGGACTGCCCGTCCTCGGCGGCGACCTGATCGTCCAGACCGCGAAGGACGGCGCCACCGAGCGCGTCACCCGGGCCACCCGCGCCGCCGTGAAGGTGCCCTCCCTCAGCCCGAAGGTCGCCGCCGACCGGGCGGAGCGCCAGGCCCTCGGCGCCGCGAAGGCCGAGGACGCCGAGAGCCCCGACGTCGAGCGCGCCCCGCGCAAGGTGGTCTGGGCCGCGACCGGCGAACCGGTCCTCGCCTACGAGACCGTCGTCGGCGGCTTCCAGCACGACGGCACCCCGCAGGAGCTGCACGTTCTCACCGACGCCACCACCGGCGAGAAGCTGTACGAGTGGGAGGCCGTCGCGACCGGCACCGGCCACACCGTCTACAGCGGCACGGTCCCGCTCACCACGACCCAGTCCGGGTCGACGTACACCCTCACCGACGGGGCGCGCGGCAACCACCGCACGTACAACCTGAACCGCGGCACCTCCGGCACCGGCACCCTGTTCTCCGGCGCCGACGACGTCTGGGGCAACGGCACGCCGTCGAACCTGGAGTCGGCCGCCGCGGACGCCCACTACGGCGCCGCGCTGACGTGGGACTACTACAAGAACGTGCACGGCCGCAGCGGCATCCGCGGCGACGGCGTCGCCGCCTACTCGCGCGTCCACTACGGCAACAACTACGTCAACGCGTTCTGGTCCGACAGCTGCTTCTGCATGACCTACGGCGACGGGTCGGGCAACGCCAACCCGCTCACCTCCATCGACGTCGCCGCGCACGAGATGACGCACGGCCTGACGTCGGCGACCGCGGGCCTCGTCTACAGCGGCGAGTCCGGCGGCCTGAACGAGGCGACCTCCGACATCCTCGGCGCGGCCGTCGAGTTCTACGCCAACAACCCCTCCGACGTCGGCGACTACCTAATCGGCGAGGAGATCAACATCAACGGCGACGGCACGCCGCTGCGCTACATGGACCGGCCGAGCCGGGACGGATCGTCCAAGGACAGCTGGTACTCGGGCATCGGCTCGATCGACGTGCACTACTCGTCGGGCCCGGCGAACCACTTCTTCTACCTGCTGAGCGAGGGCAGCGGCGCCAAGACCGTCAACGGCGTCGGCTACGACTCGCCGACCGCGGACGGGCTGCCGGTCACCGGCATCGGCCGGGCCAAGGCGGAGCAGATCTGGTTCAAGGCGCTCACCACGAAGTTCACCTCGAACACCAACTACGCGGGCGCCCGCACCGGCACCCTGGCGGTCGCCGGCGAGCTGTACGGCACGGCGAGCGCCGAGTACAAGGCGGTGCAGGACGCGTGGGCGGGCGTCGCGGTCGGCTCCCGCTCCGACGGCGGCGGAGGCGGCGGCACGTCGTTCGAGTCCACCACCGACGTGGCGATCCCGGACAACGGCGCGGCCGTGACGTCCTCGATCGCGGTGACCGGCCGGGCCGGCAACGCGCCGTCCAACCTCCAGGTGACGGTCGACATCATCCACACCTGGCGCGGCGACCTGGTGGTCGACCTGCTCGCCCCGGACGGAACGGCGTACCGCCTGAAGAGCTTCAGCTCCTCCGACTCGGCGGACAACGTCAAGGCCACGTACACGGTCAACGCCTCCTCCGAGGTCGCCAACGGCACCTGGCGGCTGCGGGTCCAGGACCAGGCGGCGCAGGACACCGGCTACATCAGCGGCTGGAAGCTGACGTTCCCGTAGACGGCCGGCCCCAGGCAGCGGCGGCGCCCGGCGGTTCGGAAACCGCCGGGCGCCGCCCAGGGCCTGTTGCGAAAGTGGATCTTGTTCGTCGATGATCACATGTCGTGGGACGTGGGGATCTGACGAATGGCGTGGGCCCGGCTTGAGCCGCTGCTGCCGCAGGGCATCAAGCCAGGTCGTCCGCAGGTGTGGACGCGGCGGCAGCTGATAGACGGCTTACGGTGGCGGACCCGGACCGGTGCCCCCTGGCGTGACGTGCCGGAACGCTACGGGCCCTGGGACCGGGTCTACGACCTGTTCCGCCGCTGGCAGCGGGACGGCACCTGGGCGAGGATCCTCACCCAGCTTCAGGCCGAGGCCGATGCGAAAGGCCTGATCACCTGGGACGTGAACGTCGACTCCACCGTCTGCCGGGCCCATCAGCACGCCGCCGGAGCGGCGAAAAGGGGGACCTCCAGAAGGAACCGCCCGGCGGCGTCTTCGTCGAGCCGGCCGACCACGGCCTCGGACGATCCCGCGGCGGACTGACCAGCAAGATCCACCTCGCGGTCGAGCAAGGCCAGAAGCCCTTGTCCGTCGTGATCACGGCCGGGCAGCGGGGCGATTCCCCGCAGTTCGAAGCGGTCCTGGAAGCCATCCGGGTGCCGAGGCTGGGACGTGGCAGGCCGCGCAAGCGGCCGGACCGGGTGCGCGCCGACAAGGCGTACGACTCTCGCAGCAACCGCTCCTACCTGCACAGACGTGGGATCAAGGCCACGATCCCGGTCCCGGCAGACCGTGTCCGCAACCGGCTCAAGCGCGGATCGCGTGGCGGGCGACCGCCGACGTTCGACAAGGACGACTACAAACAGCGGCACGCGGTCGAGTGCGGGATCAACCGGCTCAAGCGCCACCGGGCCGTCGCCACGCGGTACGACAAACTCGACGTCCGCTACGAGGCAACCGTGCTGGTCGCAGCCATCAACGAGTGGCTGTGACCAGCACTTTCACAACACGCCCCAGGCGGCGGCACAAGAACGTCAGACAGGGGCGGACAAGGTCCGGCAGACTCCTGGCCATGGATGCGGGGCTTGCGGGACTTCTGGGTGGTGTCATCGGCGCAGCGGTGGGGGCGATCGGTGCCACCGCGTCGGCCTACATCACCGGCCGGAAGGCGGAACAGCAGGCACGGATCCAGGTCCAGGCCCAACTGGCATAGGCACAATGGCAGCTCCGCCTCGAGTACCTAAACCAGCGTCATGAACCCCGGGCGCAGGCGTACACCGCCCTACTGACCCTCGCCGCCGAGGTCCAGCAGCTGCTAGAGCGGGCGATCGGATGCATGGAAGCGCGCGACAGTGCCCAGTACCCGACCGTCGTCCAGCAGATAGAAGAAAGACTCAAGGAGTTCGCGACTCTCTACACCCGGGTCCGGGTGGAAGGCCCCGAAGCAATGCTCCACCCGACCCAGGTCATCGAGGCCGTCCTCTCCCCCTTCCTGTGGCCGATGGAGGACTTCTACGACTTCGAGGACTACGAAGGGCTCTGCGACTACCGGAACGAAGTCTCGGAAGCTGTCTACGGGTTCGTCGATGCCGCTCGAAAGACGCTCAACGATGACCTGCTCACCAGCCGCCTCGCCGCCAGCCCTGAACACCCTTAACAGCTAGCGGCTTCTCACACTGCGCCCCGCTGCTTCCCTTAGAAGGTTCCGGCAGGCGACAGGAGGGCCCTGGGCCGGGCCGAACTGCCCGTCGGTTGATCGATTCTCTGGCCACCAGTAGATCTTGGATAGGGTGCGGGCATCAACTGTCGGAGCTGATCGCGTTGCCTTCGCTGAGGGTGCGTCCACACCCTCTGGTGTGCCACCTGGCTGCGGTCGCCAGCACATGTTGGCCACAGGCTGCGATCTGAATGGGGTGGGAAGATGTCCGGTCACCGGCTGTCCAAGAGAAACCGCTACATCGCGTGGGCCGCGACGGGTGTCGTCGTCGTCGCCGGCGCCGGGATCGCGGCGCAGACTTCCCTGGCCGCCCCGAGCTGGCCGGCGCAGAAGACGTACACGGGGCGGGCGTTCGACGCCTGCACGGCGCCCTCCCTGGCGGCGATGAAGGCGTGGAACACCGGCTTCTACGGCGCGGCGGCGGTCTACATCGGCGGCAAGAACCGCGGCTGCGCGCAGCCCAACCTCACCGCCTCGTGGGTGAAGTCGGTCAACGCCGCGGGCTGGAAGCTGATCCCGCTCTACGTCGGCGCCCAGCCGCCCTGCCAGGCGAGCAGGAACCCCGAGCGGTTCACCGCCTCCACGGCCGCCGCCGTCGGGGCCAGCAACGCCAACGACGCCGTCGCCAAGGCCGCCGCACTCGGCATGAAGCCGGGCAGCCCGATCTACCTCAACATGGAGTCGTACGACATCACGAACAAGATGTGCAACGACGCCACCCTGACGTACGTGCGCTCCTTCACCAGGACCCTGCGGGCCAAGACCTACCGCGCCGGGTTGTACGGCTTCGCCGACTCCAGCGCCAAGGCCGTCGCCACCGCCGCCAACCGGACGGATCTGCCGGGCAACCTCTGGTACGCGCTGTGGAACAAGAGGAACACCACCACCGCCGACTGGCCCTGGGACCCCCAGCTGTACACCGACCACAGCCGCGGCCACCAGTACATGGCCAACAGCAAGGAGACCCGCGGCGGCCACACCATCACCGTCGACCGCAACGCCTGGGACGCCCCAGTCGCCATCATCGGATAGGCAGCATGTCCGTGCGGACCTCGGCTCCCGGCTCGTAGGCGTCGGAAGTTCGGTGTCCCCCCACGCCGAGCCGGACTTTGATCCGCATCCTCGACAACGCCGATCGGGACCGCGACCGCCCGGCCCGGCTCCTGGAACGCCACTACGAGCACCGCCGGGTCCAGGCCCTGGTCACCCTCGCCGCCAACCCGCACACTCCGCACGTCGCCGTCGCGGACGTCCTGCGCGGGCTGCATCCGGCAGCACTGGCCCGGATTGCCGAGAAGGCCGGCGGGCCCGACTGGTTCTTGGCCGCGTCGGCCGCCGCTCCGGTGCCCGAAGACGAGGACGACGGGGTGGTGCGGCTGGTGAACGACGACGAACTCGGCAAGCACCCCGATCCTGCGGCCGTCCTGCAGTCCTGGCTCGACTCCCCCGCGACCGGTGAGATCCTCTCCCGCTCCGAGGTTAACCGCGCCGTCGTGAAGTCCCGCTACCGCACCCTGGAGCACCTGCGCCAGATCCCCGCCGATGAGGTCCTCGCCGGCCACGAACCCGAGGTCGCCCTGAGAATCCTGCTGGACCACTGCGGGCGCAGCACCGACCGGTGGGAGGCCCTCGCCGCCGCCATGACCTTCGGCTACGAAGGTGAGGAGATCGCCTTCGGTCAGCTCCTCGACTCCCTGGACGGCGCATCGGTGCGGGCGCGCACGTCCTGAGTGGGCAGGGTCACCAGTTCAGTCGATCCGAAGTGGCGCGTTCCCGGGCCTTCGGCCTCACCTTGCGCGGCACGACGGGAGAAGCGGGCACCGGACGCCCAGGGGGAGGGCGGTGTGCCGCCCCGCCGGTTCGGCCGATGCTGATCGGCCCGTGGCGGGTTGGATCAAGCCAAGTTCAGGAAGCGGCATACGTGCGGCTGCCACCCGGCCAGACTACGCAGTGCAGTTACTTGATTACGCGCGTACCGGGAGGGCTTTCTTGCCGCGCAGGGACGACATCGTGACGATCGTGATCGACGCGAAGAACGAGACGAAGAGATCGATCGACGGCCTGGGCACCAGGGTCAACGACCTGGAACGGGATCTTCGAGCCGCGTTGACCACCGAGATCGCAGGGCTACGCGACACCGCCCTCGCCGACGTGAAATCGTCGCAACACGAGACGCGGACCAGCGCTTACAACGCGGGCAAGCGGGCAAGCGAAGCCGTTGCTGCGGTGGCCGACCTGCGCCGAGACGTCGACCGGCTGCACGACGGGCTCGAAGGTCTGCGGCAGGACGTCGGCAAGATCCTGGAGGCCCTGCAGGCCGCGGCACCGACACGGGTGCCGACGACTGCTGGCTTGGCGGACGACCCGTTCCTCGACCAGGTCGGGACCGAGGCCGGGCCGGATTCCGTGATCCTGCCCGCGCAGAGGCAGGCGCCGGACCAGGAGTCGACAGCGCATGTGGAACCTGCTGACCCGAATCTCTGCGCGGACGGCTCGCCCGGAGGGGAAGAGCCCGGAGCCTCCACGGCTGTCGAAGCCCCCGTAACCGCGGCCGACGGGGAAGAAGCCAATCAGACGTCACCTGACGCCGAGCAGTCCCCGCCGGGAACCGGTGACCTCGAAGACGGGGACCACGATGTCGTCCGCGCGGCGCGGGAGGCCGGCGAGCAGGACGCTAACGACTCGTTGACGGAGCCGTCTCCGCTCACCTGGAAGGGCAGAATCTGGGCGATCATGAGGGCAGGGAGGGTCGCGTCGGCCACCCTGGTCTGCCACCGGGACACTTGGGAGTTCGTGGCAGCGCAGGTGGGCAGCCACCCGCACTTCCGGACCCCGGCCCTCGAGGAACGCGAGAACGGCAGTGTGGCCGCGGTCCTCTCCGGCCGGTCGCTGGTCGCCATGCTCCTTGCCCTCTACCACACGGCGAACACCTCCCTGCGCAAGCCGGGCGGCGAGGACGACTTGATCGCCTACGCCGACTGGGCCATGGCCTCAGAGGTCTACTCCGCGACCGCCCGAGTCCTCAGTACGGCCCACTACGAGGAAGGGGACCCCGTCGTAGTGACGATCGACCGCCGGGTGCGCGCTCGGGCATGACAGCACCGGGCGAGCGCCTCTGACGGGCAAGACCGCCTGACGGTTGATGCACCGGGGACGAACGGCAAAGAGCTGAGCACCCTCACCACCGGGAAGGGCCCTCAGCGGCAGACGCCGTCGGCCGGGGCCCAAGTGGTGCACATGGCTTCGGTGCCGACGGCGATGAGACTCAGCGTTGCCGGCGTTGACGGCAGCCCGGCCAGGGGTGTCCGGAGAGGGCCTTCGGCCTCTGGGATAGCGGAATGGCGCGAAAGCGCAGAGAACCGCTCAGGCCTGGTCGGGTACCGCGCGATGGATCAGTCGGTGACCCCGGGGCACCGCCGTTCTCGCCGGGGCCGCCGAGCTCGTGGCCCCGGACCTTCTGGCCGTCCCTGATGCCCGCGAGGATGCGCACGTTGTAGGTGCGCTGATCGCGGACGAGCCGGCCCTCGCCCTGGCACGTAGCGCAGGACTGTGCCGCCTTCTCGTCGGTCCTGGTGGCGCAGGCGGGCAGCCAGAGCGGCTGCCCACTTACGGCCCCCTGCCTGCACAACTCCCCTTTCCCGGTACACGCCGTGACGGACCACATACCGGCATGCACCTGCCACGCCACGCCGAAGAGCCCTCCACGACAGGGAGATCCGCAGCAAGGCCACGCGACTGGACGCGGTGGCCCGCAGGATCTGGCCGGCGCGATACCGGTGCCGCAGATTTCATGGCGGGGCTTTCACTCCAACGGGTTATCCCTGCAACCCTGCCCGGGCGCGGTGCGCTCTCAAGCACCGCAACCGGGCCAGAACTGTGGGGGATGAAGGATCGGGCCTCTTGTCGGACTCCGGTACGTGGCTGACGATTCGTAGCAGAGCAGACGGTTGTCCGGACCTTGACGAGGTGGGGGCCATGTCGACGGGAACGAGCGGGGATTACTGGAAAGACAGAGCACTGCCCAGCGTATTCAAGCATGACCTGCTGAAGCGCTATCTGGCTCAGTTCGGCGGCATGCTGAGTGGCCAGTCGCATGACAAGCGGGTGGTCTACCTGGACGGATACGCGGGCGAGGGCCGTTATGAGAACGGCGAGCCGGCCTCCGCGGAACTCGCGCTCAGGGTCGCCTCCTACTTCCGTGCCCGGCACGGGGTGACGGTGGAGGGCTTCTTCACCGAGGCGCAGGCCAGGTCGTTCCAGCGGCTGCAGGACGTCGTGGAGGGTTACCGCCGCCAAGGGGTCGTCGCGCATGCTCACCGCGGTGAGGTCGACGGGGTGCTCGACAGCGTCGTCCAGCGGGCCGCGGGCAGGCCGCTGTTCCTCTTCCTGGACCCGTGCGGGCTGGTGCTGCCCCAGGACCGGCTCGTGGACGTGCTGGCCAGGCAGCGGCCGGACAAGAAGCCGGCGACCGAGTTGCTGATGAACTTCAGCATGATGGCGGTGTGGCGGCTGGGCGGGCACGTCCGTTCACCGAAGGGCAACGAGACCTCGCTGCGGCGCTTCGACGAGGTCTGCGGGGGCGCCTGGTGGCGTGAGTACTTCGCCGAGGCGGCGGCCCCCGGCGCCCAGGCCGGCGCCGCGGAGGATGCCATCGAGGCGGTAGCAGCCGAGTACGCCCGCCGCCTGGCCAGCCGCACCGGCATGTTCGTGCAGTCGGTGCCGGTCTCGCACGCCCCGCACAAGCGCGCCGTATACCGGCTGGTGTTCGCCACCCGCAGCCAGTACGGGCTGTGGGTGTTCGGCGACACCGTGGCCCGGGCCCGCGCGGAATGGTGGAAGACCCTGGAACTGCAGGAAACCCGGGAGGACCCCGACGCCCTGTTCTCCGCTGCCTCCGTCCTGCGGCCCGACCCGGCCGTCGTGGAGAAGGAAGCCGTTCCGGCGATAGCCGCCAACCTGGAGAGACTGCTGAGCGCGGGGCGCCCGGTCCGGCTGGTCGACCACACCCTGGCCGTGTTCGGTGACTACTTCGGGCAGGTCACCGATCCTGCAGCCCGCAAGGCAGTCAAGTACCTGCACAGCCAGGGCAAGACACCCACCACAGGTGTCGGCGGCGACAAGACCCGCGCGCTGGTCGTGCAGCCCGCACGTCCCTGAACGCGTCACCCGCGGTCCGCGGTGCTACACCGTCGCGGGCTGCGGCATCTCGTCCCAGGTACGTCCCTCCAGCTCGCGGCCGCCGGCCTTCGGCGTACGGCCGCCCCACTGCTTGAAGAAGAAGGCCACACCTGCCTGCTGGCAGACGTCCCGGATCTGCGCGACCCAGGCCTCGTCCAGCGGCCGGTGCCCGCGCCCGGACTCGCCGCCCGCGATCACCCAGTCGATGCCGGACAGCTCGAGCCCGTCCAGCGGTCCCAGCAGCGGCTCGCACGACAGGAACCGCACCGCCGCCGGCACCTGCCGCAGGTCGTCCACGCGCGCGAGCTCCTGCGCGCTCTCCACCGACACCCCCATCCACAGGTTGTCGGGCCACTCCAGACGGCCGGCGATCTGCCGAAGGCGCCGCGCCCGCTTGGTCAGCACCTGGTAGGTGTGCTGCGGAGTGTCGGCAATCACCTCGAAGACCCGCCGCACGTAGTCCAGCGGCACCCGGGCGTGGAAGAGGTCGCTCATGGAGTTCACGAACACCGTGCGCGGGCTCTTCCACCCGTAGGGCACCCGCAGGGCATCCGGATGGACCGTCAGCCCGAAACCCGGGCCGGAGGTCCGCGGGTCACCATCCGTCTGGTACTTCGGCGAGCCCATCGCCTTCAGGCGTTTCGCCAGCGTCAGCGCGTAGCAGTTGTCGCAGCCCTCCGACACACGGTCGCATCCCGTGGTCGGGTTCCACGTCGCTTCGGTCCACTCGATCGCACTGCGGTCGCTCACTGGTCCCCTCCTGCTGTGTGCTGCCCAACGATGCCCTCCGCCGCCGCGTTGCGGGAAGCGATGACCGGGACTGCTGGTGTTCGTAACCGATCCTGAACATTCACCAAATGGAACATGTGTTCACACGGTAGTTATCCGTACACGTCCCGTCGAGCGGCCCTTACAGCCCGTCCGGCCTCCTGGCACCGGCCCCACACCGCCTCACCCACCGCTCAGACATCGCCTCTCCGGACCGCGCGTCGCTCCCGGGCCCGGGCAGGGCCGCGCCCTCGACCGCCGCAGCCCTACGCCACGCTGCGCACGGCTCGCCTGCACCACGGCCAGCGCACCGTCCGGCTCGAGGAACGCACGCCAACTCAGCTCATGCATCGCGGCAGCCTGCCGCTCCACCACTTCCGCGATGACCAGGTCCACCCTCGACGGCCGGACGACCTGGCGGTGCACCTCGATGGCACGGCGGTAGCCACCCGGCGGGATCCGCCGCTGCACCGGCGCGGTGGGCACAGTCAACGGAGCCGGGTCAGCTGCTGCTGTGGCCCTCTCCCAACCATCAAGCAGCTGCACGAGGACGGCGCGCAGCGTAGCGGGGGAGGCGGAACCGCAACGCAGCGGCGGGTCCGGCGGGCCAGCAAGGCCGGGAAGATCCGCTGGGGCCCGTAGGTGCCAAGCCGCTCGTCGGATGCACCGTCTACGCCGGTTGCCCGCCGACGATGGCGCGCCCATGGCCTACAACGGGCTCGCCGGGGTGGGCTCGCTGGTGGCACGATCGCCCGAGGCGAGGGTGCCACGCCCGCATACAGGGCAGTGAAGGACCGCGCCGTGTACAACTGCGCGCATCCCACTGAGTTCTCGGAGCCCATTGTGAGTGATTTCCCCTCTGGTGTGACCGGTGCCATCGGCCACGCCTTGGCCCTCAACTTGCGCCATTACGCCCAGCAGTTCGGCGTGGACAACTTGAGTGGGACTGACCTGTACGCGGACGTGATCGCAGCGTTGAAGTGGGTTCACTCCGTGGACCCGCAGACGGCCGTGTACGTGGCCCGGCACGCTCTGCAGGACGCGGCAGACGAGGGCGACCGGCATCCCGTGCCGCTGAAGGAAGCGGCGCTCTGCCTGCGACATTCCCTGACGCAGGCCAGCGTGCCATACGGGAAGTGGTCGCAAGGCCAGGCGGAGGCGTTCGTGACCGCCGTCCTCCTGGACGTCACCTGACGACCGCCTCCGCGCAAAGGGCCCGTGCAGGTCCCTCCGGCGGCGGAGCATTTTCATCATGCGTACCGACGTGCCGTGACGGCTGATTGGGGTCCGGCCCGTCAAGGTCGGCCAAGACGCGCTCACCGACATCGCGAACCCGCGGCGGCTGGCGGCCGAGGTGGTCCTCACCGGGGAGGCCCACGACGTTGCGCGGTGTTCCCGTCTCAGCCAGCAGGTTGCCGGTCATCCCTCCGGTGCGGGTCGCCATGCGCCGTCCAGGGGGTGGGCGATGCCGTGGTCCAGCAACTGGCACTGGCTTGGGCCAGACGGTGTTCTCTCAGGAGTGATTGGCCTGTGGGGATGGGTCGCGTGTCTCGCCGTTCGGCTGCGGCGGACAAGAAGTGGAACCGATGCAGTCGTGTGGACACTTGTTGCTGTGGACTTACCATTGCACGAACGGGTCCGGTCTGGCGATCGGGCGGCGTTCGCCAAGATCTTCGACGAGCATGCGCGGGTCGTCTATGCCCATGCGATCAGGACGACGGGTGACTGGGCCCTCGCCGAGGACGTCATGTCGCTCACGTTTCTGGAGGCCTGGCGACTACGCGACAAGCTGCGCGGGGAAGTCAGAAGCGTCCGGGCATGGCTGTTGGGCATAGCGACCAATGTGATGCGAAATATCACACGGGCGGCACGCAGGCATCGAGAGGCGATGTCCCGGCTGCCGCCGCCCGAAGCGTTACCTGACTTTGCAGACGCCGTGGTCGGGCAGCTGGCCGACGTCCAGCGGCTGGCCGCTGCCGCCCGGGCGTTGCAACGTCTGAAGCGGACCGAACGCGAGGTGTTCACCCTGGTCGTCTGGTCCGACCTGGGGTACGCCGCGACCGCTGAGGCATTGGGCATTCCAGTCGGCACCGTCCGCTCCCGGCTCTCACGGGCAAGAGAGAAACTGCGCAGGCTCGTCGAGGAGGAGCTCAAGGCGGACCCGGACGGTGCGGAACCGCGGACCGGCAGCGGACACCTATCGCCAAGCGGGGCGGCCACAGCCCGCGCGTCGCGCAGAAGGAGCACACGATGAGTCTCGAGCAGCGGGAGCAATCCGAGCGTGAGCGGGCAAGCCGAGTGCTGCCTCCGGCTCCCTTTCCGGAACCGGCACCTGGACGAGTGGAAGCTCGCCGTGAGCACTTCTTGAGTGAAGTCGACCGGCAGACGCGATCGCGCTCTCGCCGCCTGGCATGGCACTCCAGAGGGCGTTTGAGGCTGGTGCTGGGCGGCGCAGTGGCCGCTGGGGCGACCATCGTCGTGCTCAGTGTCTGGTCCGATGCTCCGGACGCTGCGTCTGAAGTGCCGCCGGCCTCGGCAGCCTCGGTCCAGCTGCTCGAGAGGGCGGCTCTGGCCGCCGCTACGACGCCGCAGAACGAGGTGCGCGTGGGGCAGTACGCGTATGTCAAGACGGTTGGCCACACGTCGGTGCTGTCCGAGACCGAGACCGGTGCGATGGAACTCTCGCGCGAGGACGAGAGTATGGAGCAGTGGACCTCGGTGGACGGAAGTGAGCGGACGCTGCAGCGCAAAGGCGGCAGCGACTCACTAGTGCCGGGCACTCGGGGCCCAGGCAATCTGAACTCACCGACCTACCACTTCCTGGCCGCCCTGCCGACCGATCCTGATGCTCTGTTGAAGAGGATTCGCGACGACGCCGAGAAGAATCACGGAGCTGGTTCCGACTCCACGACGGGACCGGACCAGGAGGCGTTCGTCACGATCGGAGATCTTCTGCGTAGTGGGGTGACTCCGCCCGATACGTCTGCGGCACTCTACCGGGCCGCTGCCCTCATCCCCGGAGTCGACGTCGTCTCCGGCGCCGTGGACGCGGCAGGCCGGCACGGGGTCGCCGTCGCCCGAACACACGATGGCGAACGGACTGAGTGGATCTTCGACAAGAGCACGGCCCGGTTGCTGGGCGAGCGCACGGTCCTCGTGGAGGACACGGCGTGGGGGAAGGCCGGCACGGTCGTCAGTTCCGTCGCCCTCATCGACAGCGGCATCGTCAACCAGGCCGGACAGACTCCTTCAGAATGAGTTTTGGTTCAGGCCTTGGCAGTTGGGCTGGCGGGCGGCAGAGTTCTACGGGTGTCGGATGATCTTGTGCCTGATGATCTGTGGGACCGCGTGGCCCCGCTGCTCCCTCCTCGTCCGCCGCGTCGTCGCCGGTATACAGGTCGGCTGCCGACGGACGACCGGGCCGCCCTGCGCGGGATCATCTATGTCTCGCGCACGGGTGTGACCTGGGCGGACGTGCCGACCGACACGATCGGCTGCAGTGGGGTGACGTGCTGGCGGCACCTGCGGGACTGGACCGAGGCCGGCGTCTGGCCCCGCCTGCACGAGATCCTCCTCGCGAACTCCGCAGGGCGGGTCTGCTGGACATGGAGGACGCCGCGGTCGACGGCTCGCACGTCCGGGCCCTGAAAGAGGGCTCACACCGGACCTTCGCCGGTCGACCGCGGCCGCCTCGGCACCAAGCACCATGTGATCACGACCGGCACGGAACACTCCTTGCGGTATCGGTGACCGGCGGAAACCATCACGACGTCACCCAGCTCATGCCCCTGCTGGACGCCATACCACGCATCCGCGGCCTGGTGGGCAGGCCCCGCCACCGACCCAAGCGTCTGTTCGCCGACCGCGGCTACGACTACGACAAGTATCGTCGCCTCCTGCGCGCCCGTGGCATCACACCGAAGATCTCCGCCCGCAAGGGCACCGCCCACGGATCCGGCCTGGGCAGGACCAGATGGGTCGTTGAGCGGACCTTCGCCTGGCTCCACCAGTTCAAACGCCTGCGGACCCGCTACGAGATACGAGCCGACCTCCACCTCGGACTGCTCTAACTCGCCTGCAGCATCATCTGCTTGCGACGGCTCCGAACCTCATTCTGAAATGATCAGTTAGTCGGATCCTCACGCGACGCAGCGCGGTACACCGGTGACAGCGACCGTCACAAGGTCGAACATCAGGACGTTCGTGAGGGAGATTTCGACATCCTCCATCACAACTCACCCCTACCCTCGAGCCTTGTAGTGGGATTCCTGTGACGCACTTGCACACTTCAATCACAGGAGAAACAGCATGCGCCGTGCACGCATCCTCGTCCCAGTCGTCGCCGCTCTGTGCGCTGTGGCGGCGAGCACGACGACCTCAACCGCAGCACCGGAGCCCACCGCATCACCTGAGGTCGGCCTCGCCACGCCGGCTGAGGAGGCAGCATTGCAGAAGCAGCTCGCCGAGTCCAAGCCCGTAATCGCCACCTACAAGGGAAAGAGGATCAACCTGGCCGACGGCTGGCAGGGAGCGCAGGCCTGTTCGGAAGTGCCGAGCGGTGAAGTCTACTGCTACGACAGCGCCGAGGAGGCGGATCGTGCTCTGGCTGCCATCGCCCCAGCAGCCGCGGGAGGCTACGGGAAGCGCGCGGCGTTAGCGAAAGCCGGCGGCGAGTTCGGTCCTACAGCTTGGAGTGACTGCGCTTGGGGATGGGTCTGTCTTTGGGAGCACTCAAACTTCACGGGACGTCGGCTCCAGTGGTCCGCCGACGGGACCAAGCAGCTCGGCGACTGGGACTTCCGGGACCAGGCCAGCTCCGGCTGCGTGAGGCGCGATCAAGGCGGTGCGTTGGTCTACGACGCCCGCACGGGCCTGCCCGACCCGTACATGGCCCTGGCCAACCCGCACTGCTACGACTTCACCACCGCCAGCTACCCGACCGGTGGCACCTTCAACGACAAGGCTGACTACATAAAGATATGACCGGCCGGCCTGGCGTCGCCTGTGGTGCTCGGGCGGAGAGCCTCTTGCCTAGGGGTGCCTGAGCAGGCATGAGTTCTGCTCACTCCGAGCTGCGGTCCCGGACCAGTCTGGCCGGGACCGCAGCAGTCTGCCTCAACCTCTCGGTCAGGTTGCATCGCTGTCAGGGTCGGGCTTATTTGCTTCAAAGCCCGCACAGGCGGCGGGTCGTCCTCGCAGACGCCCCATAGCCGCTGATCCGGTCGGCCAGGGCAGCTTCCGCCGCCGTTCGCTCCCGTCTCGGGCCGGAAGTACGTCTGCGGCGCCGAGCAGTTTTTTAAGGGCGCACCCGCCTTGCGCGCAGGCGATCAGGCTGAGGAGGCACCCAGGAAGAGCAGGCGGGCTGCATGCGGCGGTGGTCGATGCTCACAGGATTCGTCTCCGACGGAGTAGCAGCCGTGGATGTAGGTGACGCCGTGCGGCAGCGGTAGATCGCTGACAGCCGGTCGGGCTTGCCTGTTTCGCCCAGCAGGAGCCTGCTGTCGGGAGCGCCCCCAACGGCCCGAACTTGTCGAGGGTCGAAGAACCCGGTCCGGGTAGCGGTCCAGGACGTGTTCGATCCGGTCGACCTTGGTGTCACGGTCGAGGTCGGGGATCCTTGGCTTGCCAAGGTGTGCGGATGATAGGTCATCGTACGCGGCGCATATGGGCGGCGAGTGCGCGGTTGAAGGGCACCCATACGGTGCCCTCACCTCTTCCATGAGATCACCCGCCCCAGGCAGCGGACGTACGTCCGTCAGGGTGGTGGGCTCATATCGGAGCTTCCAACACTTCTTCCACTCTCACTTCACCCGTATCTGCATCTTTTGGCCAGATGACGGCAACTTTCCCTTTCACCGTTTTTCCGGCGTCTACGGTGCGCGTGACCCACTTCATCGTCGTGTAGTCGGGGCCGCTGAAGCTGAACCTGATCGTGTATTTGACCTTGAAGTATTCGGGGTTATGGATCGAGTAACGGGCGCTGAATGACCATTCCCCCTTCCATGGAGAGGTGCCGTAATCGATCACGTCAACTTTTGTCCCGGTCGGTACGGGCTGCTGGGGCGAGTTGGCCGTGCAGCCGATCAGGGCGCTGAGCAGGAGCAGGGCGGCGGGGCCGCCAGTTCGTAAGCGCATGGCTCGCAGGCTAGGTGAGCCGGCTGATGGTCCACAACAAGAGGTTGCGGCAGCGATCTATCAGCCATGGCCGAATGAGAAGGGGGGAGGGCTTTGGCCATCCAGCGGGTCTATCGGGTCGAGAGCCTAGATTCCGCTTCACGGAGGCCTCGCAGGGTGTTGCGCGAGCGAACGGGTTCCAGAGGGTTGTCGCAGTCCGGCCAAGCTCCCAGGCTGCGTGGACACCCGCGGTGATTGTGTGACTACAGTGCTTGCGGGGTTCTGCAGAGTTCAGTTCGTGACTGACGTGTACGGGTCCCGCATGACTACGGGGGAAATCGTGCGGCATCATGACGGGCGCCTCCCGTTTGGCTTTCTTGCCTTAGTTTGAGGAGGCTCCTTGAGTAGCAAAAAGACTTCAGTCGCAGTGGCTTTAACGGTTGCGACGACATGCGCCGCTCTACTTACCGGTTCACCGTCCGCGCACGCTGCCACGTCCTACGTGAGTGACGACTGCTCATCCACCGGAAATAAGAAGTGCTTCCGCATTCACTACAATTCGCGATCCGAGATGTACCAGCAGTCCAGGAGCGCATGCCTGGCGACCAACCGCTCTCGCGATAACCACTACGGCTATTCTCCGAACGGAGCTACCTACGTCCGCTGGAGGTTCTGCTGGCTCAACTCGCCGGAGTGGCCTCCATGCCGTGGGCACTGTGGCTGGGGATGCGTCTGGTATGTGAACGCGGCAATCACCTGCTTGTCCTGGTAGGTGGACTGATGTGGCCCGTTATCGGAGGTCATATCGTCGAAAACGCCGGCGTCGGCAAAGCCGAAACGGTCCTCTACGGCGCCCTGTTCGTTTTGCTCGGCGGATTGCTGTCTCTCGTAGAAATGCCAAGAATCCGCGATCTGGACACGTAATTTCAACGATTGGGTTGAGGATAACCATCGCTGAATGCGACCAGAGAACAGGGAAGCCAGGAACCACTTCACTCGCCGTCGAAACTGGCCCATTGGACCAACCGGGCCAAGCCGACTGGCTGCGTATCGGCACAAGAGCCAGACACGCAGGCCAGGCCGGAAACAGCTGAACGACTGCTTGCCCAGCGAGTCGTCGGTTCTATTGGTGAAGCAGCGAGACCTGAAGGCAATGGCAGCCAGGACTCCGCCTTTCGAGTAGATGCTTGTACGTCGGGCACGGATCTCGGACGGACTGCTCGCCCAACGAAGACCGCCATGAAAAGCGACTACGAGTCGCAGCCGGAATGGGTTAGAAGCCCTGCAATCCGAACGGCCCGCACTGCGAGGCCTCACCCGAGAAGAACGGACTTTGACATCACCATGAGAAAACTCTTAGCCGCCGCTGGCAGTGCTGCGGCCCTCGCCCTCGTAGCCCTGGCAGCCGCACCTGCCTCGGCAGTAACTGCCAACTCCCAATTCGACGTCGTATTCCCTGGCGAGAAGCCGCAGACTACCTACTACGTCGAAAACACCGCCATCCTGTCCGCCGGTATCAATGGGAAGTCGATAATGAGCTGGCAAATAATCGATGACCAGGTCATCGACAACTCCAAGCGGTTCACCATCTTCAAAATCACGACACGGATCGAGGAGCGGCTGACCGCTACCAGCGAGGACCATGTCGTTACGTCGAAGACCTGCGACTGGACCAAGCTCGTAAACGACAACTACTCATGGTTCGTCGAAGAGGCCGCTAACACCTGTGCCGCCCCGTCCACGGTCTACGACGGCGACCTGTGGTGGTCGGCGGACTCAACGATCGTCTACGACATCGAAGGCGACGGCAAGGGAGCTATCACAAAGGAACTCCTCGGATCGCCCCTGATCCACGGCTGACACCCGCAGAATGCCGGGTCCTGAGCATTCTTCTTCCGGCCCTCAGGACCCGGTTCTGCCTAGGTTGTCCGCATCACTTCCCGCGCTGGAGTACTTGGGCCAGCACCGCTGGGCCGTGGAGCGGACCTTGTGCGACCGGCTACATGCACCCGCGGCGTGAAGTCCGCGGATGCCGTAGCGCGGCGGCGAACTGGTCGGGGAGGCTGTACGCCGTGTCTCATGACACCGACATCGACGACTGGCCGGGCTGCACACCCCGAAGAAATGCATCTGCCGAGCGACCTGGTGCAGCGGCTCAGGCTGGTCTGCTCCCTGCTTGTACCTGCCGGTCGCCGAACGCCACAGCAAGCCGGGGTGGCGCTGGCGCGTGAAGCGGTGTGGAAGCCCCGAGCCGGCCGATCACGTGAGCGTCTTCTGGAACGCCGATGACGCACTGTTCGACGCCGTCGAGACGCAAGGCAACGGCGGCAGGTCAGGTCACCGGTGGGGCGCTAGAAGGTCGATGAAGATCTTGGTGAGGGGCTGTCCGGCCGTCAGGCCGGACAGCCCTGCGGTCATGTACCGGCCGGTGCGATGTGCCAGGTGC
>NZ_JBEXOP010000024.1:0-117467 GCF_040611575.1 Streptomyces sp. NPDC006610 | reverse complement strand
GGCCCCGCCCCCCGGGGGGGCGGGGGCGGGGGGGGGGGTGCGGCGCCGGCCCCCGCGGGGGGGGGGGCCGGGGGGCCCCCCCCCCCCCCGGGGGGCCCCCCCCCCCCCCCCCCGCTCGGGCAGTCGCCCGGTACCCGGCTCAGTAGAGCTTGGCGACCGCGGTGGTGGTGGTCCGCTTGAAGGCGCGGACCGGGGCGTCGTCGAGGTCGCCGATCTGGGACCACTCGACGACGGTGACGGTCCGCCCGTCCCGGCCCACCGAGAGCAGGCGGACGTCGTTGGCGCCCCAGGACGTCTCGGTGTGCAGCCCGTGGACGCGGGCGCCCTCCTCGACGGGCAGCGCGCCGTAGCCGCGGTGGGTGGCCTCGACGTCGGGGTGCGCCTGCTCGACGCGCGTGGCGCAGGTCCGGATCTCCTGGTTCATCCGGGCGGCGAGCGCCTTCGCCTTGGCCGTGCTGCCGGTGACGATGGTCAGCTGGCGGGCGGTGGTGTCGAGGTCGGTGTGGAAGGGGCGGTAGCGGGAGTCGTAGCCCGGGAACACGTCGTCCAGGCACAGCCGCAGCTCGTCCGGGACGCCGTCGGTGACCTTGCCCGCGGTCCACGCGGAGGAGGGGTGCGGGGGCAGGTCGGCGGCCGAGAGGAACCGGGGCGAGCGGTCCGCCGCTGCGGCGGTGCCCGCGGTGGCGAGCACGGTGACGGAGGCCGTGGCGGCGAGCGCCGTGACGGCGGTGAGCGCGGCGCTGAGGCCGGCGCGGTTGCGGATGGGCATGGATCTCCCCGTTGCCGAGTGCGTGCGTGGGTGCGGTGCCGTACGGTGCCGGATGGTCACGGCGGCACCGGAAGCGGCTGCCAAGAGCATCGGCGCGGGCGGCGGCCGGGCGCAACAGCCGCCGCCGGGTTGGCCGGGGTGGAACCATCCCAGCCCTTCTGACGTGCAGGTACATGGGTGCCTGGGATGCCGTTGTGGGCCGGGACGCCCGGACGAGCGCGCGGAAGGCGGGGGTACGGTGCCGGAACGGGACGACGAGGTCGCCGGGTTCGCCCGGCTGCTGCGGGAGCTGAAGGGGCGCACGGACCGCAGCTACGGTCAGCTGGCCCGCCGTCTGGGCATGAACACCTCCACGCTGCACCGCTACTGCGCGGGCGACGCGGTCCCCCAGGACTTCGCCCCCGTGGAGCGCTTCGCCGCGCTGTGCGGGGCGACCGCGCAGGAACGCCTGGAACTGCACCGGCACTGGCTCCGCGCGGTGGAGGCGCGCCGACGGGGCAGGTCGCCGCAGCCGCCCGCGGCGGGGCACCCGGAGACGGCCGCCCCGGCCGGGGACGTGGAGACGGACCGTACGCCGGAGACGGACCGGACACCGGAGACGGACCGTACGCCGGGGACGGCCGGGGACCAGGACCTGGCCGGGGACCAGGACCTGGCCGGGGACCAGGACCTGGCCGGGGACGAGGACCTGGCCGAGGACCCTGAACCGGCCGCGAAGTCGGCCCTTGCCGGGAAGTCGGTCCCAGCAAGGAAGTCGGTCCCGGCCGGCGGGGAGCCGGCCCCGGAGTCGGCCCCGGACCCCGAACCTCGCCCCGGCCCCCGGCCCTGGTACCGACGACGCCGCCTCACCGTCACGGCGGCGGCGTCGAGCGTCCTGCTCCTGACCCTGGGCAGCCTCTCCGCCCTCACGTCGGACCGCACCCCCACCACGCAGGCGGACCCGGCCACCCCCCGATCCGGCACGAGCGCACTGCCCTTACCGCCAACCGGCGCGGACACCGCTCCCCCTTCCCCCACCTCGTCCCCTCCGCTCTCCGCTTCCCCCTCCCCCGACCGCACCGGCCCCCGCCCCTCCCCCGGGAGGAAGGGCGACCGGTCCTCCACCGCTCGACCCGCCTCCCCGGCCTCCCCCTCCGCCCCGGCCCGCGCGACGGCACCCGCCCGCGCGCCCCTCACCTGGACCGCCGACTCCCACGTGTGGACGGCGGGTTGCGCACACGACTACGTCATCGCCAAACCCCCGGCGCAGGTCCCCCCGCCGCCGGTCCCGCAGGACGCCAGGACCTGGGCGGCGACGCAGGCGGCGGTGCACGGACGGGAGACGAACGTGCGGATCACCCTTCAGGGCCGGTCGTCCACGGCGGTCGTCCTGGAGGCGCTGCGCGTGCGCGTGGTGGGCCGCACGGATCCGGTGCCGGGCAACTCCTATGCGATGAGCAGCGGTTGCGGCGGCTCGATCACGCCCCGCCACTTCGCCGTGAATCTGGACGCCGACCGCCCGATCGCGCACTCGGTGGCCGGCAGCAACGAGGGCGACCCGATCCCGGCGGTGCGGCTGCCGTACCGGGTCTCGGCCGAGGACCCGGAGGTGCTGATGGTCAACGCCCGTACGGAGAACTGCGGTTGCGCCTGGTACCTGGAGCTCGACTGGTCCTCCGCGGGCCGCACCGGCACCCTGCTCATCGATGACGCGGGCCGCCCGTTCCGTACCAGCGCGATCAAGGGCCTGCCGCGCCACGGCTACGACACCGAGGCCCGGGCGTGGGGGACGTACGTCGAGTGAGGCCGGCTCACGCCTCCCAGACGGCCGCCGCCGTGCGGTCGTCGGAGTAGCCCTTCACCCGTACCTGGGTGTCGGCGAGGAACGCGGCGAGTCCCGGCGGCTGCGGGGCCGACCAGCGCTCGGTGAGGTGGGCGGACAGGCCCGGCTCGCCGCGCAGGGGGTCGGCGAGGCCGCCGGTGCACATCAGCAGCGTGTCGCCGGGGCGGGCGACCGAGGCGCGGAAGCGGAACGGCTCGCGGGACGGGGCCGGCGCCGGTTCGTACGGGCTCGGCGGGGCCGGGATGCCCAGCTCCCGGGTGAGCCGGTCGCCCTCGGGTGTGGCGGTGGACGGCGGGCCGTGGCCGACGACGGCTTCGCCGGTGGCGTCGGTGACCTGCGGCTCGATGTCCTGCCAGGCGCCGCCGCGCAGCCGGAAGAGACCGCCCGCGCCGACGCCGAAGAAGACACGGGTGCGGCAGCCGGGGTCGGCGGGGAGCAGGAGGCAGCGCAGGGTGGCGGAGTGCCCGTCGGGGTCGAGGCCCTGTTCGGCGGCGCTCGCGCGCAGCCTGCCGAGGCTTCGGTCGGTGAGCCGGTGCAGCCCGGACTTGAGGTCGCCGCGCCGGCCGGCCCGTATGTCCTCGGTGAGCCGGGCGTGGCTGCGGCCGACGGCGCGGCCGATCCAGCGGCACAGCTCGACCGCCGCCCGGTGCGCGCCGGGCGTGGTCCGCGCGCCGGTCGCCATCGCCACCAGCACCAGCGCATCGTCGCCGGCGCCGAACCGGGCGGTGAGCAGCGCGTCGCGGCGCGGCTCGCCGCGGTAGCGGGCGGAGTCCCCGCGCACGGAGGCCGCGCGCAGAACGCAGGCGCCGTAGCGGGCGCCGTCCAGCACGGTGTCGGGGACCAGGTCGCCGAGGTCGTCGGGGTCTGCCGCGGGCAAGGCGGTGGGTTCCGGTTCGTAGGTGGGCGGTCCGGAGCCGACGTGGTGGAGGGGGCCGGGGCGGGGCGGGGGCGGGGGGTCGACGGCGGGGGCGCCGGTCGTCGAGGCGGTCGGGCCACGCGGGGTGAGGGGCGGCGACGGGTCCGCCGGCGGGGTGCGCGGTCCGGGGACGTCCGCCGTCCCGCCGCCGCTCACCGCCGTGGACGCGGACGCGAACCGGTCGTCCAGCGAGTCGGGCGTGCGCGCGGGACCCGTGTCGTCGGTGGAGTCGTCGTACAGCTGCCCCCACCAGTCGTCGGCGCGACCGGTGGGCCTTCCCCCAGGCTGGCTCATGCCGCCAATTGTCCACCGCTCGGGGCGGATGAAAACGGGGCATCCGGAAAATCCGCGCCCGCCGCCACCCACCGAACGGTCATGCGAGCGGGCCGGACTGCGGGCCGGGCCCGGGTCCGGCAGGCTGGACTGATGGGAGTGTGGGAGCTCCTGCTGGTCGGTCTGGTCATCCTGCTCGGCCTGTGCGGAGTGCTGGTGCCGGGGGTGCCCGGGGCGTGGCTGGTGTGGGCCGCGGTCCTGTGGTGGGCGCTGGAGGACCCCCGGCCGGTGGCGTGGTTCGTGCTGGTGGGCGCCACCGTCGTGCTGCTGCTGTCGGAGGCGGTGCGCTGGGCGCTGCCGCCGCGGAGGCTGCGGGCGGGCGGGGCGCCGCCGCGGATGACGGCGTACGCCGGCGCGGGCGCCCTCGTCGGCTTCTTCCTGCTGCCGGTCGTCGGCGCGATCCCCGGCTTCATGGCGGGCGTCTACCTCTCCGAGCGACGGCGCCTGGGCCGGCACGGAGAGGCACGGGCGGCGCTGCGCTCGGTGATGCGCTCGGGCGGGTCGAGCATGCTGGTGGAGCTGTTCACCTGCCTGCTGATCACGGGGGCGTGGGCCGGGGCGGTGCTGTGGGGCTGACCTCACATACCCCCCTTCGTGCCGTTCAGGACGCCCTCCAGCGTCAGCAGCCGCACCTTGCGGTCCAGGCCGCCCGCGTAGCCGGTGAGGGAGCCGTTCGCGCCGATGACCCGGTGGCAGGGGCGGACGATCAGCAGCGGGTTCGCGCCGATCGCCCCGCCGACCGCGCGCACGGCGGCCCGGGGCGCGCCGACCCGTGCGGCGATCTCGCCGTACGTCGTCGTCGCCCCGTACGGCAGCGTGTCCAGCGCCTCCCAGACCCGCTCGCGGAAGGCGGTGCCGTGGGCGCGCAGCGGCAGGTGGAACTCCTTCAACTCGCCGGCGAAGTAGGCGGCGAGCTGTTCCCGGGCCGCGCGGAAGGGCGCGGGGTCGTGCCGCCGGTCGTCGAGCGCGCCGCGGCCTGCCTTCTGGCCGGGGACGGAGACGGAGGTCAGCGCGCCGTCGGCGTCGGCGGTGAGGAGCAGCGCGCCGAGAGGGCTGTCGAGGCTCGTCCAGTAGGTCATGCGTGCTCCAGAGGTCGTGCGTGCTTCAGGTGCAGCAGGGCGTAGGAGCGCCAGGGGCGCCAGCTGTCGGGGGCGTGCGTGCCGGGCGGCGCGACGTCGGGGTCGCCGAGGGCACGGGTGCGGATGACGCCGACGGTGGCGGGGCCGAGGCCGGGCAGGGCGAGCAGCGCGTCGTGCGCCGCGTCCCGGTCGGCGCCCGGGTCCAGCCGTACGACGCCGTCGGCGAGGGCGGCGGTGAGCGCGCCCAGGGGTCCGGCGGGCTCGGCCTCGGCGAGGACGGCGGGCTCGGGGAAGAGGTGGGTGAGGGCGCCGCTGGGCGCGTCGAGGACCTTGCCGTACCGCCGTACCAGCCGCTCCGCCTCCGCGCGCCCCGCCACCGCCCGTACCGCCAGCTCCTCCGGGTCCGTCGTGCCCGGCGAGCGCAGCCCTGGCCGGGCCGCGACCAGCGGGGCGAGCCGCGGATCGGCGCCGAGCCGCTCGTCGACGGCGTACGGATCGGCGTCCAGGTCGAACAGCCGGCGCAGCCGCTGCACGGCGGTGGTGAGGTCGCGCGGGTCGGTCAGGTGCAGGCGGGCTTCGAGCCGGCCACCGCGCCGGGTGGCGGAGCCGGAGGCGCGGGAGCGTTCGCCGACGGCGACGACTCCGGTGCCGTACGGGAGGCGCAGGGTACGGCGGTAGGTGCGCGCGCCGGCCGGGCCGCGCACCTCCTCGACGCCGGGGACGGCCTCGCGCTGGAGCAGGTCGAAGACGGACGCGGCGTGGTAGGGGCCGCGGTGGGCGAGCCTGAGCGGTATCCCGGCGCCCCGGCAGTCCACGCGCCGGCTCCGGCCTCCCGGGGCGGCGGCGCGCAGGGCGGTGGGCGTCAGGCCGTACACCGCGCGGACGGTGTCGTTGAACTGCCGGACGCTGGCGAAGCCGGAGGCGAACGCGATCTGCGTGACGGGCAGGTCGGTGGTGCGCAGCAGCACGCGCGCGGTGTGCGCCCGCTGGGTGCGGGCCAGTGCCACGGGGCCGGCGCCGACTTCGGCGGTGAGCTGCCGCTGCACCTGCCGTGCGCTGTACCCGAGCCGCGCGGCGAGGCCGGCGACGCCCTCCCGGTCGATCACGCCGTCGGCGATCAGCCGCATGGCGCGGCCGACGACGTCGGCGCGGACGTTCCACTCGGCCGAGCCGGGCACGGCGTCCGGACGGCACCGCCGGCAGGCCCGGAAACCCGAGGCCTGCGCGGCGGCGGCCGTCGCGAAGAACCGCACGTTGTGCCGCCTGGGCGTCACGGCGGGGCAGCTGGGACGGCAGTAGACGCCGGTCGTGACGACGGCGAAGAAGAACACGCCGTCGAAGCGGCCGTCCCTGCTGCGCACGGCCTCGTACCTGCTGTCCTCGTCCCGCAGACGTTCCCTCACGCGTTCCAGTCTCCGCCACGGCGGGGCACGCGGCTGGCGGAAATCGGACATGGCGTTGAGGGCTCCCCGGCCACGCCCTGCGGGCCGTCACCTCCAGCCGTTGCGCTTGGCCTCCATGGCCGCACGGCCCTCGGCGCCCTTGCGCTTCCAGTCCTTGCGGATCTCGGCGCGCAGCCGGGCGTCCGTCTTGGCGACGATGCGCTGGTTCTCCCGCAACAGCTTGCGGTAGCTCTCCAGCCGCCGCACCGGAAGCTCGCCCGCTTCGATGGCGGCCCGCACCGCGCAGCCCGGCTCGGACTCGTGGGCGCAGTCGTGGAACCGGCACTCCGCGGCCAGCTCCTCGATCTCGGCGAAGACCTGCCCGACGCCGGTTCCGGCGTCCCACAGCCCCACGCCGCGCAGGCCCGGCGTGTCGATGAGCACGCCGCCGCCGGGCAGGAGCAGCAGATTGCGGGTGGTGGTGGTGTGCCGCCCCTTGCCGTCCACGTCACGGGTGGCCCGGACGTCCATCACGTCCTCGCCGAGCAGGGCGTTCGCGAGCGTGGACTTGCCTGCGCCGGACTGCCCGAGCAGCACGGAGGTGCCGTGCCCGACGACGGCGGCGAGGACGTCGAGCCCGTCCCCGTCCCGGGCGCTGACCGTGAGCACGGGCACGCCGGGCGCGCTGGTCTCGACGTCCTGGACGAGGTGCGCGAGCGTCGCCGGGTCCGGCACCAGGTCGGCCTTGGTCAGCACGACCACGGGCTGCGCCCCGGACTCCCAGGCCAGGGCGAGGAAGCGCTCGATGCGGCCGAGGTCGAGCTCGACGGCGAGGGACACGGCGACGACGGCGTGGTCGACGTTGGCGGCGAGGATCTGGCCCTCTGACCGCTGGGAGGAGGTGGAGCGCACGAAGGCGGTGCGGCGCGGGAGGTACGCGCGCACGTAGCGCGGGTTGCCGCCGGGTTCGACGGCGACCCAGTCGCCGGTGCACACGACCCGCAGGGGGTCGTGCGGGGTGACGAACGCGGTGTCGGCGCGCAGCACTCCGCCGGCGGTGACGACGTCGCACTGCCCCCGGTCGACGCGCAGGACCCGCCCGGGCAGCAGCCCGTCGGAGGCGTACGGGGCGAACTCGGCCGCCCAGGCGTCGTCCCAGCCGTAGGGGGCGAGGACGGAGGAAACGGTGGTGGAAGACCACGAGGACAACAGGGTGACCCTTCGGAAGGGGCGGCCCCGGCGTGAAGGAAGTCGAGGAAGGTCAGCCGGCGGCCACGGAGGTGGACGTGAGGAGTTCCTGGATGCGGGCAGCGCCCGGCGCAGTGACAGCCATCGGTCGACACCTCCTGTTCTTCACTCGGATCTGTTCTCGCTCGAAACGTGAGGGCCTCACGGGAGACGCGAGGGCCTCACGCGAAGTCGGTGCCCAGCCTAGAGCGGCGCCCGCGCGGGGCGCCACCGAATATTCAGGAGCGGGCGTGCACGGGTCGGCCCTTGCGGCGGGCCCTCATGGGCGGACGTTCACGACGTCGCGCACACCCGCCCGTTCAGCGTGAAGTCGTACGCCGGGGAGTTGGCGCCCTTCCAGGAGGCGAGGAAGCCGAGGGACAGGGCGCCGCCCTCGGGAACCGCCTTGTTGTAGTCGGCGGCGCGGGCCGTGACGTCGGCGCCGGTCTGGGTGAAGGTCGCGTCCCACATCTGGTTGACGTGCTGGCCGTCGCGGAAGGTCCAGCCGACGCGCCAGTCGTCCAGGGCGCGGTCGGTGGTGATCTTCACGGTGGCCTGGAAGCCGTCGGGCCACTGGCCGACCAGGCGGTAGTCGGCCCGGCAGGACGCCGCCGGGGTGGGCGTGGGGGTCGGTGTCGGCGTCGGCCCGGGTGTGGTGGGGCGGGCGCCCTGGGGTGCGGGGGCGGGCGTCCCCGGCCGTGCACCGGACGGCGAGGGCCGGGCGGGGGTGCTCTCCTCGGCCGGCGACGACCACGGGTCGGCCACCGGCTGGCGGTCGGCGGTGTCGCCGGGAGGCGCCGCCTCGTCCGCGGGGTCGCCGGACGGCACCAGGGTGACGGCGAGGGCCAGCACGGAGACCAGGACGGCGGCGACCAGGAGACCGTTGCGCAGCACCCGTGTGCGGCCGGTGCCGCCCTGGAGGGGGCTGCCGTCGTCCTGGTCGGGGCGGCCGGCGCCGAGGCGGACGTCGGCCGCCCGGCGGCGGCGTTCAAGGTAGGCGAGGCCGCCCCAGCCGACGACGCCGGTGGCGAGCGCGCCGGGCAGGCCGCCGCCGTGCAGCCGCAGGCAGGCCGCCGTCTCCCCGCAGCTCAGGCACTGGGCGAGGTGCCGGGAGAGGTCGTCGGGGGTCTCGGTGACCGGGGAGCGGGTGACCGCGTCGAGCAGCCGGGCATATCTGCCGCACTCGGGGTCCATCGGGGTGTCGAGGTGATTGCGCAGGCACCGGTCCCGGAACAGGCCGCGCACGTCGGCCAGTTCGTCCGCGGCGACCTCGGGGGCGAGGCCGAGGCGGCGGGCCGCGACGGGCAGCGGCAGGGCCTCCACCTCGGTCAGCCACAGCAGTTCCGCGTCGGCGGCCTGCATGTCGCGCAGGGCGCGCAGCGCGAGCGGGCGACGCGACGGAGGGCCGGTGAAGCGGGCGGCCTGCTCGGAGCCCAGCCACAGCCGCAGCTCCGGGTCGAGCCGGTGGCCCTCGCCCCGGTCCTCCCAGTCGGCCGCCGTGGTGCGGACGGCCGTCAGCAGCAGGGGGATCCGGGGCAGCCGGGCGGCACGCCGGCCCGCGCCGCGCGGTGCGGCGGCGTCGGCGGCGCGCAGTTGCCGCATCCCGTGCGCGAACGCCTCCCGGGCGAGCCGGGTCGCCGCGGCGGACCCGGACGTGCACAGGTCGGCGTACGAGAGCACCGTGTCCCAGCACTCGGTGAACAGCGCGGCCTCGGTCGCGTCCCGGGGCGTCGGCAGGTCGGGCATCGGTCTCCTGCATCCACATGCGAGGTCACCTGCGAGGTCAACTCACCATAAGGCCATGGGAGTTGAGGCGACCTCGGAGTGGTGCACGAGCCTTTCACGGGCTCGCCACGACTGACAAGCGACGTTTTCGAACCCACCGCTCGTCCGACGGGTGCCCCCGAATCCGCGTTTCATTCCCGAGGGATCGGACCTCCGCGGGCGTCCCGGGGGCCGCGCCGTCCGCCGGCCCCTCGGCCGGCGCCCCGGCGCTTCAGACCTCCACCGGCTCCTCCGCCGACAGGCTGTCCATGAAGGAGCTGACCGAGAACACCGCGCGGCCGGGGCCGGGCGGGCCGTAGCCGGGCGGGGAGGTGAGGCCGAAGTCGTCCATGGTGGCGCGGTAGGCCTCCAGCAGGCGGATGTGGTACTCCAGCGGCGCGCCCTGCGGGTTGGCCTTGCCCAGCGGGGTGGTGGGCTCGGGGCACCAGGTGGTGAACCGGGGCGTGATGCCGTGCGACATGAAGAAGCGCAGGCCCTCGGTGGTCGACGCGATGGCCTCGTCGACGGTGGTGAAGCCGAAGGGCTCGGCCATCTCCACGCCGGCGACGAAGTTGGGGATGACGTTGCGCGGGCCGAAGACCTCCGCCGAGTCAAGGATGCGCCGGTGCCACTCGTCGCGGCCGACGTAGCGCTCCTTGCCGGGGCAGTACAGCTCGAACAGACGGCGGTCCCACACCTCGTAGTTGGGGTGGTAGATCTGCACGCCGTAGTCCTTGAACCGCTGGACGTCGTCCCTGGGCAGCGCCTGCGCGACGACCTTGCCGATCCAGCGGCCGGGGAAGCGCTCCTCGATGGCCTTGGCGTAGTGGCCGTAGAAGTCGGCCTCGTCGCGCCCGGCGACGGTCTTGGTGATCGCGCCGCCGGTGAGCGTGTAGGCGGTGGACGTCCTCTGGGTGTCGTACCGGTCGATGATCTCCAGCGCCTCCAGGACCTCCTCGACGTCCTTGACGCCGGTGTAGGGGCGTCCGGCGGCCTTGTGCTGGCGCCAGTTGTGGTTGATGTCGCAGTACTGGCACTCCTCCTTGGCGCCGAAGTACTGGCACACCCGGAAGACGGTGAGGTAGATCAGGTAGCCCCACTGGATGGTGGGGGCCACCTCCATGACCGACTTCCCGTTGGAGAGCGTGTGCCGGTAGTACTCCGGCATCGGGGGCACGCCGACGTCGGAGATCCGCCGGCCGTCGAGGTAGAGGCCGAGCATGCCGTCCTCGTCGGCGGCGACGCGGTACGGGGAGGACGGGTTCACGCGCACGGAGACGACCGTGCGGCGCAGGTCGTAGGGGCCGCCCGTGAGGATGATCTCCTCGGGCGGGCGGCGCAGCGCGGCCTCGCCCAGCTCCGGGAGGGTGCCGTGGTCGAAGGAGAAGATGAAGTACGACTTCGGCTTGACCTCGCCGCCCTCGTTGTCGCTCAGCGCGGAGGGATCGAAGGCCACGCCCCCGCGAAGGAGGTCCTCCTTGAAGACGGCCTCCCGGGGAACGTGCGGGAAGCGCTCCATCAGATCCTCGACGAGCGCGGTGCGGCTGCCCATCCGTGTTCTCCTCCCTGGTCCGGCGTTCGACTCCTCACGGTATGCCCCGCGCCTCCACGGGCGTGCAGCCGGGTCACCCCTGACACCCGTCGACGATCCTGACACATGTCGTCAGGGTCGTCAGATGGGCAGGCGGGACGACATCGTGGCGGCGGCCGTCGAGGTCTTCGGGCGGCACGGCTTCCGGCACACCTCGATGGACCTGGTCGCACGGGCCGCCGGGGTGTCCCGGCCCGCGCTCTACCAGTACTTCCGCAACAAGCAGGACGTGTTCGCCGCGGTCACGGAGCACACGGCCGCCCCGGCGCGCCCGCGAGGCGGAGGGGGACCTCGCCGACCGGGTCCACGGGGTGCCGCGGGTCGAGCTCGACGCGGGCGGCGGCGAGGGCTGGGGCGCGCAGGCGCGCCACCGGCAGGAGCCGGTCGCGGACGCCCCGGCGGGGACCGGCCGCGCGGACGACCGGCTGGTCGACGTCCTCGCCCGGCTGCTGGCCGAGGAGTCCGCGGCGCCCGACCCGCGGGAGACGGCCGTCGCCCTGCTCGCCTCGACCGCCGGCACCGGCCGCTCGGAGGGCGCCCCGGACGTCCTGCGCCGACGGCCGCGCCGCCTGGTCGGCCTGGTCGTGGCGGGCCTGCCGCCCGCCGACCGCTCCTGATCGCCCGCCCCGGACGTGATCTGCGTCATCTCGGCCGCCCGCGCCCTCACCGCGGTGATTAGCTGAGCCCGGCCATCCACCTCATTTCCTTCCGAAAGGGCGACCGCATGACCGAGACCGCCGAGGCCGGCCCCGTGCGCAACTGGGCGGGCAACATCACGTACACCGCCAAGGAGCTGCACCGTCCGCGCACGGCCGACGCGCTGCGGGCGCTCGTCGCGGGGAGCGACCGGGTGCGGGTCCTGGGCAGCGGGCACTCGTTCAACGAGATAGCCGAGCCCGGCCCCGGCGGCGTGCTGGTCGCGCTCGACGCCCTGCCGCCCGTCGTCGACGTCGACGCGCGGGCCCGTACGGTCCGGGTGTCCGCCGGGGTGCGGTACGCCGAGCTGGCCCGCCGGGTCCACGCGCACGGGTTCGCGCTGCCCAACATGGCCTCCCTCCCGCACATCTCGGTCGCCGGCTCGGTGGCCACCGGCACGCACGGCTCGGGCGTCGGCAACGGCCCGCTGTCCGACGCCGTGCGCGAGGTCGAGCTGGTGACCGCCGACGGCACGACCGTGACGATCGCCCGCGGCGACGGGCGGTTCGGCGGCGCGGTCACCTCCCTGGGCGCGCTCGGCGTCGTCACCGCGCTCACCCTCGACCTGCTGCCCGCCTTCGACGTCGAGCAGCGCGTCTACACCGAACTCCCCCTGGAGGGCCTCGACTTCGAGACGGTGATGGCGGCGGCGTACAGCGTCAGCCTGTTCACCGACTGGCGTGAGCCGGGCTTCCGGCAGGTGTGGGTCAAACGCCGCACCGACCAGCCGGAGACCGGCTTCCCCTGGGCGGCGCCCGCGACGACGCCGCAGCACCCGGTGCCGGGCATGCCCGCCGTCAACTGCACGGAGCAGTCCGGCCTGCCGGGTCCCTGGCACGAGCGGCTGCCGCACTTCCGGGCGGAGTTCACCCCGAGCAGCGGCGAGGAGCTGCAGTCCGAGTACCTGATGCCCCGCGAGCACGCCCTGGACGCGCTGCACGCGCTCGACGCGATCCGCGCGCAGGTGGCGCCCGTGCTGCAGACCTGCGAGGTGCGCACCATCGCGGGCGACGCCCAGTGGCTGAGCCCGAGTCACGGCCGGGACAGCGTGGCCGTCCACTTCACCTGGATCGCGGACACCGCGGCGGTTCTGCCCGCGGTGCGCCGGGTGGAGGCGGCGCTGGACGCGTTCGACGCGCGCCCGCACTGGGGCAAGGTGTTCACCGTGCCGGGGGCTGTGCTGCGGGAGCGGTATCCGCGCTGGGCCGACTTCCGGGCGCTGGCCCGCGAACTGGACCCGCGCGGCACGTTCGCCAACGACTTCGTGCGGGCGGTCCTGGACGACTGAGACGGCCGGGACGCCGACCCCGTACACCCGCCCCCAGCACCCGGCCCCCCTTTCTCCACCCCCTTTCCTAAGCCCTTGTCGAAAGCCGCCGCAGACCATAGCCTTGCGCCGCGCCGGTGCCGGACCCCGCTCCCGCACCGGCCGGACCGAAGGGATGGGGACCCGGTGAAGCGCACCTCACGCGACATCCGCACCGCGAACCGCTACGAGGTGCTGCGCCAGATCATCGCCGCGTCGCCCACCTCCCGGCAGGAGCTGGCCGCGGCGACCGGGCTGAGCCTCGCCACGGTGGCCACGCTCGTCGGTGAGCTGCTCGAACTGGGCATGATCACCGAGGTCGGCTTCGAGGACTCGGCGGGCGGCCGGCCGCGCGGACTCGTCGCCGTGAACGCGCCGGGGGGCGCGCTGATCGGCGTCGACATCGCGGAGACGTACGTCCATGTCGAGCTGTTCGACCTCGCGCTGAACGTCCTCGCCCGCGCCGACGAGGACATGCGCCCCGGAGAGAGCCGCCCCGAGCAGGTGGTCGGCCATGTCGCCGCCGCCGTCGGCTCGGTGGTGGCGCAGGCGGGGGTGGAGGGCACGCGGGTGCTGGGCGTCGGGGTGAGCGTGCCGGGCCAGGTGGACCGCGACAGCGGCGTCTCCGCGTACGCGCCCAACTGGGACTGGCACGACGTGCCCCTGCTCGACCTGCTCGCCGAGCACATCGCCTACCCGCTGTATCTCGACAACCCCCTGCGAGCCTGCGCCGTCGCCGAGTTGTGGTTCGGGGCGGCGCGTGGGCGCGGGGACGCCGTCGTGGTCAACCTCGGCACCGGCGTGGGCGCCGGACTCGTGCTCGGCGGAGGGGTGCACCGGGGCGTCAGCAACAGCGCCGGCGAGTGGGGCCACACCACCCTGGTGCTGGACGGGCGGCTGTGCCACTGCGGCAACCACGGCTGCGTGGAGACGTACGTCGGCGCGCCCGGCATCATGCTCAACCTGCGCGAACTGAGCCCGGGGAGCGCCCTGTTGCACCCCGAGGACCAGACCGCCACCATCGACGCGCTGGCCCGCGCGGTCGCCGCGGGCGATCCGGTGGCCGTCGACGTCGTCAGGAGCACCGCCCGTTACCTGGGCGCCGGGATCGCCGACCTGGTCAACCTGTTCAACCCGGAGGTGGTCGTGCTCAGCAGCTGGGTGGCGGCCACGCTGGGCGAGCCGCTGCTCGCCGAGGTGCGCGAGGCCGTCGCCCGGCGCGCGCTGCACCGCCCGCTGGCGGCCACCGAGATCGTGCTCTCCCCCATCCCCACCGACCCCGTGTCGCTGGGCGCGGCGACGTTCGCCCTGGAGGGGGCGCTGCAGTCGGGCGGCCGGCGGACGGCACGGCGCGCGGCTCGGGCGTAGCACCGGCCGCTCGCCGGGCACGGGTTCGTCACGTCCGGTGCGCCGTACGTGACGGTCCGCTTGCAACAGACTTCGTCCGACCCCTTGCCGAAGCCTTATTCGAAGGTTAACGTCCCGCACCGCACTGCGAGTTCGGGCCGTAGCCGTACGACAGACAAGGACGTCAGATGTCGGCACACCGCAACAGCACCTGGAACAGCAGCCCTTGGAACCCCCTGACCGGGAATCGCGGCACGGGGAACCCCAGCACCGGGAACCCCGCCGCCTGGAACCGCCGCTCCGTGCTCCGCGCCGCGATGGGATTGGCCGCGGCCGGCGGGCTGTCGGCGTGCGGCGGCAACAACGGGCGCGGCGGCGGGTCGGGTTCGGGCACGAACCTCGTGCAGTACTTCCACGCGTACGGCGAGGCGGGCACCGAGCAGGCCATCAAGCGGTACGCCAAGGCCTACGACCGGGCGAACGTCGGCACCCAATGGATCACCGGCGCGAACTTCGAGAGCAAACTGTTCTCCGCGCTGCTCACCGACAACGCGCCGGACGTCTTCGAGTTCCACCCGCAGATCCAGCTCGTCAGAAGCGGTCAGGTCGCCGACCTCACCGACCTGGTCGAGCCGGTGAAGGACGACTTCAACCAGGCCGACATCGCCTCGCACACCATCGACGGCAAGATCTGGGGCGTCCGCATGATCGACGACCCGCAGTTCTTCTACTACCGCAGGTCGATGCTGGAGGAGGCGGGCATCGAACCGCCCGCGACGCTGGACGAGTTGGTCGAGGCGGCGGCGAAGCTCACCACCGACAAGGTCAAGGGCGTCTTCCTCGGCAACTCCGTCACCCCCGTGATGAATCCGCTGATCTGGTCGACGGGCGCCGACACCCTCGACGAGGGCAACCGGATCGCGTACCACACGGACGCCGTGGCCGAGGGCCTCGGGAAGCTGCGGTCGATGTTCGCGGACGGCCATCTGCTGCTGGACGCGCCGGCCGACTGGTGGGACCCGTCGGCGCTCACCCAGGGCCTGACGGCGATCCAGTGGTGCGGCATGTGGGCGATGCCGGTGATCCAGAAGGCGCTCGGGGACGACGTCGGCATCATCCCGTTCCCGACGGCGGCGCAGGGCGGCCGGCCGTCCGTGACCAACGGCGGCTGGTCGATGTTCGTCAACGCCAAGTCCGAGCACGTCGACGAGGCGAAGGAGTACGTGAAGTGGCTGTGGATCGACCAGAAGGAGTACCAGGAGGACTGGGCGCTGTCGTACGGCTTCCACATCCCGCCGCGGACCTCGCTCGCCGAGTCCGCCGAGAAGCTGAAGTCGGGCCTGGCCGCCGAGGGCGTACGGCTGTTCAACGAGTTCGGCCACTTCGACAACCCCGCCTGGACCCAGGCGATGATCGTCGCCCTGGAGGGCGTGGTCGCCGACACGGTGCGCAAGGGCGGTGACCCGGAGGCGGCGCTGGACAAGGCCGACACGACGGTGAACCGCGAGCTGAAGAAGCTGTTCGGATAGGCCGGCGGACGGACGCCATGTCGACCTCCGAGACCGCGGAGACCTCCGCGAACGCCAAGTCCCCCAAGTCCCCCAGGACCCCTGAGACCACCCGGCGCGCCTATCCCACCGGCACCGCCGTCCGCGGCCGCACCCTCAGTTTCTGGCTCTTCACCGGTCCGTTCCTCCTGGGCCTGGTGATCTTCGTCTACGTCCCGATCGGCTGGAGCGCCTACCTCTCGTTCTTCGAGGCCCGCTACACGGTCACCCCCAGCGACTTCGCCGGCCTCGACAACTACCGCCACATGCTGACGAACGACAGGTTCACCGAGTCGCTCGTCACGTTCACCGTCTTCGCGGCCATCGTCGTGCCGGTCACCTGGGCCCTCTCCCTCGGCCTGGCGCTGATGGTGCACCGGCTGCGCTTCCTGCGGGCCTTCTTCCGCTCGGTGTTCTTCCTGCCGACCGCGGTCAGCTTCGTCGCCGCCTCGCTGATCTGGAAGATGTCCATCTTCAGCGGCGTCCGCTTCGGCCTCGCCAACACCGTCCTGAGCTGGTTCGGCGTCGAGAACATCGCCTGGCTGGCCGACCCCAGCCCGCCCTGGTACTGGCTGGTCATCGTCACCGTACGGCTCTGGCTCCAGGCAGGCTTCTACATGATCCTGTTCCTCGCCGCCCTGCAGAACATCCCGCCGGAGCTGTACGAGGCCGCCGCGATCGACGGGGCGAAGCCCGGCCGGCAGACGTTCTGGTACGTCACCCTGCCCCAGCTGCGGGCCACGTCCACCGCCGTGATCCTGCTGCTGCTCGTCGCGGCGTACCAGGCCTTCGACGAGTTCTTCAACCTGCTCGCCAAGACGACGTGGGGCCGGCCGCCGCTGGTCGAGCTGTACTACACGGCTCTGGGCGAGAACCAGGACTACGGCGCCGGCAGCGCGGGCGCGATGATCCTGACCCTGCTGATCTGCGTGGTCACCCTGCTCCAGGGCCGGATCATGGGCTTCGGCCGCGCGGAGGAGACCAGATGACCGCCACCGGACCAAGCACGGGACCGAGCACGGGACCGACCGCCGGACCAGCACCCGGGCCCGTCACCGGACCGACCGCCGGACCGACCGCCAAGCCCTCCGCCGGTGCCCCGCGGCGGATCCGGCGCGGCGGCGGCGTCCTCGCCTCCACCGGCCTCTACGCCGCCACCTGCGTCGCCGCCCTCCTCTTCCTCGTTCCCTTCTACCTGATCGTCCGCAACGCCCTGTCCACGGACGCCGAGATCACCGGGGAGAACTGGAAGCTGTTCCCCACCGACGTCCAGTGGGGCAACATCGGCGAGCTGTTCGACGACCCGACGGTCCCGTTCGCCCGCTCGCTGTGGAACAGCGCGGTCGTCGGCGTGCTGCACACGGCCGGCACGCTGCTGGTCTGCTCGCTGGCCGGCTACGGGCTGGCGAGGATTCCCTACCGGCACGCCGACAGGATCTTCTACGCCGTTCTGGTGACGCTGATGGTGCCGACGGCGGTCACCTTCGTGCCCAGTTTCGTGCTGGTGTCGTCACTCGGGTGGGTGTCGAGCCTGCGCGGACTGGTCATACCGGGGCTGTTCAGCGGTTTCACCTGCTTCCTCTTCCGGCAGTACTTCCTGGGGTTTCCCAAGGAACTGGAGGAGGCGGCGCGGATGGACGGACTCGGCTACTGGGGCGCGTACTGGCGCATCGTCGTGCCGAACTCGCTGAACTTCTTCGCCGCCATGGCCACCATCACCTTCATCAGCGGCTGGAACGCCTTCCTGTGGCCGCTGGTCATCGGCCAGGACGAGGAGTTCTGGACGGTGCAGGTGGCGCTGTCCTCGTACATGACCAACCAGACCGTGAACTTCCATCTGATCTTCATGGCCACCGCCATCTCGATCCTGCCCCTGGTCCTCGTGTTCCTGTTCCTCCAGCGCTGGCTGGTGCAGGGCGTCGCACAGACCGGCATCAAGGGCTGAACAAGGAGACCGATGTCTTTGCGCACCACGGGCCACTACGTCGAGGACGTGTCCCCGGGCCGCGGGGTCCTGCCGCCCCGCGCCCGGTACGCGTCCTCGGACGCCGCCTCCCTGTCCCTGAACGGCGACTGGCTCTTCCGGCTGTCGCCGACGGCCGACGCCGAGGACGAGTCGTTCGCCCAGGAGGGGTACGACGCCGCGGACTGGGCGCGGGTGACCGTGCCCGGCCACTGGGTCCTCCAGGGCGACGGGGCGTTCGGCGGGCCCGTCTACACCAACCACCTCTACCCCTTCCCCGTCGACCCGCCGCGCGTCCCGACCGAGAACCCCACCGGCGACCACCTGCGCGTCTTCGACCTGCCGCCCGACTGGCCGGCGTCCGGCGGCGACGCGGTGCTGCGGTTCGACGGCGTGGAGTCCTGCGCGCGGGTCTGGCTGAACGGCACGGAGCTGGGCGGGTTCACGGGCTCGCGGCTGCCGCACGAGTTCGCCGTCGGGCGGTTGCTGAGGCCGGCCGGGAACGTCCTCGCGGTCCGGGTCCACCAGTGGTCGGCGGGCTCGTACCTGGAGGACCAGGACCAGTGGTGGCTGCCGGGCATCTTCCGGGACGTCACCCTGCTGCACCGCCCGGCGGACTGCGCGGGCGACTTCTTCGTGCACGCGTCGTACGACCACCTGACCGGCGAGGGCACGCTGCGCGTCGACTCCGAGGCGGCCGGCCGGGTCACGGTGCCCGAGCTGGGCGTCGACGTGGCGACCGGGGAGGCGGTGACGGTCCCGGTGCGGCCGTGGACGGCGGAGACGCCGAGGCTGTACGACGCCGTACTGGACACCGGCGGCGAGCGGGTGCCGCTGCGGATCGGCTTCCGGACGGTCGCCCTGGAGGACGGCCTGATCAAGGTCAACGGCAGGCCGCTGCTGTTCAAGGGCGTCAACCGGCACGAGTGGCACCCCGAGCGGGGGCGCGCCCTGGACCTGGAGACGATGCGGACGGACGTGCTGCTGATGAAGCGGCACAACGTCAACGCCGTGCGGACGTCGCACTATCCCCCGCATCCGGCGTTCCTGGATCTGTGCGACGAGTACGGCCTGTGGGTGATCGACGAGTGCGATCTGGAGACCCACGGCTTCACCGAGCAGGGCTGGCGGGACAACCCGGTCGACGACGACGCCTGGACGCCGGCGCTGCTGGACCGCGCGGCGCGGATGGTGGAGCGGGACAAGAACCATCCGTCGGTGATCATCTGGTCGCTGGGCAACGAGGCCGGGACGGGCCGGGGCCTGACGGCGATGGCCCAGTGGATCCGGGCCCGCGACTCCTCCCGCCCGATCCACTACGAGGGCGACGCCACCTGCCGTGACACCGACATGTACTCGCGGATGTACCCCTTCCACGAGGAGGTCGAGCGCATCGCCCGCGGACTGGACGGCGGACCGCGGGGACGCCGCGAACTGCCCCTGATCCTCTGCGAGTACGCCCACGCGATGGGCAACGGCCCCGGCGGCCTGGCCGACTACCAGCGCCTGTTCGAGTCGTACGACCGGCTCCAGGGCGGCTTCGTCTGGGAGTGGATCGACCACGGCGTCCGCCACCCGGAGCTGGAATTCGCGTACGGCGGCGACTTCGGCGAGGAGTTGCACGACGGCAACTTCGTCTGCGACGGCCTGGTGTTCCCGGACCGTGCTCCCTCCCCCGGCCTGGTCGAGTACAAGAAGGTGATCGAGCCCGTCCGCATGGAGGGCGACGGTGCGACGGGCACGGTGCGGGTGCGCAACGCGTACGACTTCGCCGACCTGTCGGCGCTGTCGTTCGAGTGGTCGTTCCAGGTGGACGGCGAGACGGTGGACTCGGGACCGCTGTCGGTGCCGCTGCTGGGCCCCGGCGAGTCGGCGGAGGTGAAACTGCCGCCGGCGCCGTCGCCGGGGGGCGACGGGGAGCGGCAGTGGCTGGTGCGGGCGGTGCTGGCGCAGGACGCGCTGTGGGCGGAGCGGGGCCACGAGGTGGCGTGGGCGCAGCTCCCGGCCACGGACCGGCGTCCGGCGACGGCCCGGCGACCGGTCACCGTGGCGGCGACCGCCCGCCCGGCCCGCGTCGGCGGCCTGATCCATCTGGGCCCGGGATCGTCCTTCGACGCCCGCACCGGCGCCCCGCGCACCCTCGCCGGTGTGCCCGTCACGGGGCTGCGCCTGGACGTGTGGCGGGCGACGACCGACAACGACGACGGCGCCCCCTGGCAGCCGGACGCACGCTACGGGCTGCTCTGGCGCAAACTGGGCCTGCACCGGATGCGGCACCGGCTGGACGCCGTGGAGACGGACGAGGGCGCGCTGACCGTGCGGACGCGGGTGGCGCCGGCCGGGACGGAGGCGGGGCTGCGGACGACGTACCGCTGGACGTCGGACGGCGAACGGCTGAGGCTGGCGGTGTCGGTGACCCCGGAGGGCGAGTGGAGGCTGCCCCTGCCGCGGCTGGGCGTGCGCTTCGGGCTCGACGCGGCGGACGCGGTGACGTGGTTCGGCGGGGGTCCGGGCGAGGGCTACCCGGACACCAAGTCGGCGACGCGGCTGGGCCGTTGGACGTCCACGGTGGACGCCCTGCAGACCCCGTACGTGCGCCCGCAGGAGAACGGCGCCCGCCCCGACGTGCGGTGGGCGGAGCTGGGCGGCCTGCGCGTCCAGGGCGACCCGGAGTTCTGGCTCACGGCCCGCCGCTGGACCACGGAGGAACTGGACGCGGCGACCCACCGCACGGACCTGGCCCCCGGCGACACGGTGTGGGTCAACCTCGACCACGGCCTGATGGGCATCGGCTCCCAGTCCTGCGGGCCGGGCGTGCTGCCCCGGTACCGACTGCGCGCCGAGCCGACGGAGTTCGCCTTCGTGTTCTCGCCCGCGGACGCCTGACACCCGACCCGGTACGCGGGCGACCGCCCCCGCGGGCGCCCCGGCCTCACGGCCAACCCGCGCACGGCGCCCCGGCCTCACCGGGGCGCCGTGATCCGTGCCCACGCCTCCGGCAGCACGGCCTGCCCCGTCACGAACTCGCTCCACCGGCCGGCCCCGAGCCTTTCGCGGGCCGGGCCGGTCAGGGGCGTGAAGGGGCCCCGGAGCACGAGGCGCTGCGCGCCTTCTGGCCGCTCGCCGGCAGGGCGCACACCGCCCGTCAAGGCCGCCACGCTGACGCTCATACCACTTATGTCCCTCTTTCCGGCGAAGGCGCGTGTCGCTGTCAGTGACGAGGGGGATCTCCATTGCATGCGGTCCGTGACGGCCGTACCCCCAGGCGGCGCACGCCGGGAACCCAACCCCACAGCACGAGGAGATTCGCCATGCCCGAAATCCGTTCTGTCGAGCACACGGCACCGTCCGCCCTGCCCCAGCAGACGCTTCACATCCCCACCGACCGGAACGTGTGGATCGACCACCTGGCCAGCTCGCTGCACCTCAAAGCGGGTCCGTCGAGAGCAGGCGGTGCACCGACGCTCAGTGGTCCGCGCAGCACGGTGTCGGGGAGGGGAACTCGAAAGGCACCAGGACGCCGCCCACCGCGGGCATCGCCTTCAGGACCAGCTCGCCCGCCTGCCACTGCGGCCTGACGTGGTCCTGGGTGGCGAGGCGGGTCTCCGGGGGCGGCGGGGCCGGGGAGCCCAGCACCTGCACCGCGTCGATGGCGGAGCGGGACAGAATCTCCGCGATCGTCAGGGTGCCGGTCAGCTCGCCCGCGCCCGGGAACAGGACCGCCCGGCCCGCCCCGTCGGGAGCCCCGTCCGTCACCTCGTAGCCCCGGTCCCCCAGTTGCTCGCGCACCGCCCCGAGCACGTCCGAGGCGGCCGACAACGACACCGCCACCCGCGGGCGTTCGTCCCTGATCAGGTGGGTGCAGCCGAACGTGTCGACGGGCAGGTCCAGTTCCGCGGCCAGCGTCCGCAGCAGGTGGTCGGCCGGCCCGAGGTCCTTCAGGTTCCCCGGGTCGACCGTCACGGTGAAACGGGTCACGACGGCAGGACCCACACCGGGTTGGAGTAGAACCACAGGTCGCGCCACGGGTCGGCGTCGCCGACGACGTCGAGGAGCGGGCCGTTGGGGTCGACGGCCGCCCCGTTCGGGCCGACGCCGTTGCGGTTGCCGTCGGTGCCGCGCAGCCGCAGGTACACCGGACGGTCCACGCGACCGAGGTCGAAGGTGAGGCGGACGGTGCCGGTCGCCTTGTTGACCTCGTACGACTGGACGACCCTCGCCGTCGGCGCGGTGAACGTGTCCGGGTCGGACACCGGGCCGGTGACGTCGCCCTGGATGACGTCGACGCGGGCCAGCGACGGCAGGAACCCGGCGAAGTTCGGCCCGCCGGCCAGCGCCACGTCGGCCGTCAGCTTGACGTGCGTGCCCTTCTTGACGTGCAGCGCGCCGCCGAGGGTGGCCCAGCGGCTGCCGCCCGAGACCCGCACGTCGAGGCCGCTGATCAGCTGGCCGTGGTCCACCCAGATGCGGCCGGCGCGGATGCCGTCCATGACGGCGGCGTAGGAGAAGCCGTCGGCGCCGACGTGGGTACGGCTGTAGTAGCCGGGCCAGTAGTCGCCCTGCGTGATGTCGATCTTGCCGCCGTAGACCGGGTCCTCGTACCGGCCGTTGGCGTTGAAGTCGCCGCCGGGGCCGCGCACCGCGGTGTCGGCGTAGACCTGGTGGGAGTCGGAGTTGGCGGTGATCCACCACGCCTTGCCCTCGGCGAGGAGGCTGTCCCACAGGCCGCCGACCGTGGCGGTCATCCAGTCGAAGCCGCCCCAGGTGCGGTAGCTCTCCGGCGGGTAGCCGGCGAAGGAGTTGGCGCTCGGGTTGTTGTCGTAGATGCCGCGCGCCCGGCCGGGGCCCAGCGGCGCGGGCAGGCCGGCGGCCTGGTGGCCCGGCGCGCCCTCGAAGCCGACGGCGATCTGGTGGCTCGCGGGCGTCGCGTCGCGCCAGGCACGGATCTCGTGCGGGGAGTCGACGCCGCGGCGCGCCGGGTGGTTGGCGAGCATCAGCGCGTCCTTGACCTTCCGGCGGCGCACCTGCTCGCCGAGGAACGCCAGACCGGCGACGGCGAGGGCCTCGTTGGCCGGCGTCGAGTCGGAGGCGCCCCTGACGCTGCCGTCGTAGTCCGTCTCGAACTGCTTGAGGACCGACACCTCGTTCTTGCCGGGGTGCACGAACACCGTGCCGTGCTCGGCGGCCGGGATGTTCCACTCCAGGCCCTGGAAGACCAGCGTGTCCTCGTACGCGGCGCGCGCTTCCTGGATGTCCGGGTTGACCTTCTCCACGCCGATCCTGGCGTGCGTGGCGCTGCCGTGGTCGGTGATGACCAGCCAGTCCATGCCGTACATCGCGCCCTGGCGGACCTGGTCCACGACCCGGTACTTGCCGTCGCTGCTGTACTGGGTGTGGATGTGGTGGTCGCCGGCCAGCCACAGGAAGCCGTTGCTGCGCCGGCCGCCCGCGGCGGGGGCGGCAGCGGCGGGCGCGGCGCCCGCGAGCACGCCGCCCGCGGCCAGGCCCGCTCCCAGCAGGCCGGCGCGGCGCAGCAGCGAGCGGCGGGACTGCTGCTCGGGGGTCAGGGCCTCGTCCGGCACCGAGGTGTCGAAGGCGGCGGGCAGCGCCTTCTGCTCGTGGTCGTGGTCGTGGCTGTGACCGTGACCGTGGTGGTGATGGTGCCCGTGACCGGGACCGTGGCTGTGACCCATGGTGTGCCTCCTGATGCCGCTGCCGACCGCGGCCGCTCTCCGTGACGCTGCTGCGTCGCGTGAGGAGGATCAAGGCAGAAGATGAAAAATGAACGACTCAGGGGTGAGCGTCAGGCGGCGCCGACACGGCCGCTCGTCACATCGTCCACAGTTTTCCCAACCCGCCTTGTATGGAGCCTCAGTTGACACAGCTGATCGGCGCGGTGAGCCGCGGCTGCGCCCGTACGACCTTGTGCGCCGCGCCCGGCCGGGTCTCGGCTCCCCACTTCTCCGCCGCCGCCAGCAGCAGCCCGCGCCCGCCTCGCCGTGCGGGCAGTCCGCCAGGGCCGCCGGCCGCTCGGCCCGGGCGTCCGGCGCCTCCACCCGCCACAGGTCCCCGGCCGCCCGCAGCCGTACGCGGAAGTCCGCCCCCGTACCGCGCCGTGCCGCACGGCGTTGCCGGCCGGCTCGCCGACGGCGAGCGTCACGGCGTCGTTGACGTCGTTCCCGTAGCCGTACCGGCCATGACCGCCGGCCTCAAGGCATTCGGCGCCGTCCACAAGGCCCTCCCCGCCAGCTCGTGGACAAGGCGGAGGAGGTCCTGGGCGCAGCCGGAGAAGACGAGCAGTGCGCTCCACCGCGCCATGCGAAACTGCGCTCACAGGCTCTCCGCCCGGACGAGTCCCGGAGCCTGCTGAAGCGCACGCGAGGAGCATCATGAGTGAAGCGACACGGTTCGAGAGCAGCCGCAGCGGCGGAAAGTGAGCTGCGTCACATCCTGTCACGAGCCGCCTACAGCCGGTGTCTTGAGGTCGAACCCCTGGAAAAACAGGAGGCACCATGACTGAGAACACCGAAGTCGTCGTGATCGGTGGTGGATACGCCGGCGTGACGGCCGCCAACCGGCTGATGCAGCGCGACGACGTGACCGTGACGCTCGTCAACCCGCGCCCCGCCTTCGTGGAGCGGATCCGTCTGCACCAGCGGGTGGGCGGGTCCCACGACGCGACGGTGGACTACCGGGAGGTCCTGAGCGAGGACGTCCGGCTGGTGGTCGACACCGTCACCGGGATCGACAGGGCGGGGCGCACCGTCACGCTGGCGAGCGGCGGCACGCTTCGCTACGACTATCTCATCTACGCGGCCGGAAGCGGCAGTTCGGTGGACCGGGTGCCCGGGGCGGCCGAGTTCGCCCGTCCGCTGACGTCCCTGGAAGAGGCCGACCGGCTGCGGCCGGTGCTGGACGCCGCGGCGCCGACGGCCCCGGTGACGGTCGTGGGGGCGGGCCCGAGCGGTATCGAGATCGCCGCCGAGCTGGCGGAGCAGGGCCGTGCCGTGACGCTGGTCTGCGGCGGGGTGCTCGGCCCCTATCTGCACCCGAAGGCCCGCAGTGCGGTGGCGGGCCGGCTGGCCGACCTCGGGGTGACCGTCCTCGAGGGCACCGACGCCAGGGTGACGGCGGTGTCGCGGGAGGCCGTACGGCTCGCCGACGGGCGTGAGGTGGCGAGCGCGGTGACGATCTGGGCCGCCGGGTTCAGCGTGCCGGACCTGGCCGCCCGCAGCGGGCTGAGCACCGACTCGGTGGGCCGGCTGCGCACGGACGAGACGCTGACGAGCGTGGACGACGAGCGCGTCCTCGCGGCCGGGGACTGCGCGGCGCCGTCGGACCGGCCGCTGCGGATGAGCTGCCAGGCCGCGGGTCCGCTGGGCGCGCAGGCCGCCGACACGGTGCTCAGCCGCCTCGCCGGCGAGGAGCCGGCCACCATCACCGTCGGCTTCACCGGTCAGTGCCTGAGCCTGGGCCGCAAGGCCGGCATCTTCCAGTTCGCCCACAAGGACGACACCCCGAAGGGGTTCTACCTGGACGGCTGGACGGGGGCGCGGCTCAAGGAGTTCGTGTGCAAGGTGACCGTCAAGCAGATGGTGGAAGAGGCGCGCAAGCCCGGTTCGCACACCTGGGCCAAGAACGAGAAACGGCGGCAGCTGGCGACGGCCGGCTCCGAACGGACGGCCTAGCCCCGGCGTTGGCGGCCGGTCCGGACGCCCGGCGGGACACCGGCGTCCGGACCGGCGGCGTGAGATGAGGAGTCGAGACGTGAGCGACAGCGACGACCGCACCACCGACCCGGCGACCGATGCCTTCGTCGCCCACCGCAATCTGCTGTTCACCGTGGCCTACGAGATGCTCGGCTCGGCGGCCGACGCCGAGGACGTCCTTCAGGAGACCTGGCTGCGCTGGGTCGAGGTCGACCTGGAGCAGGTGCGGGACCGGCGGGCGTATCTGGTCCGGATCACGACCCGGCAGGCGCTCAACCGGCTGCGCACGGTGCGCCGCCGGCGGGAGGCGTACGTCGGCTCGTGGCTGCCCGAGCCGATGCTGACGGCGCCGGACGTGGCGCAGGACGCGGAGCTGACGGAGAACGTGTCGATGGCGCTGATGCTCGTGCTGGAGACGCTGTCGCCGACGGAGCGGGCCGTGTTCGTCCTGCGCGAGGCGTTCGGCCTGGACTACGACGAGATCGCGGCGGCCGTGGACAAGACTCCGGCGGCCGTCCGGCAGATCGCCCACCGGGCCCGCCGGCACGTCGACGCCCGCCGCCCGCGCCGGCCGGCCTCCCCGGCCCAGACCCGGGCGGCGCTGGACTCGTTCCGGCGCGCGTTGGAGACGGGCGACCTGCAAGGGGTGCTCGACGTGCTCGCCCCGCACGTCGTGCTCGTCGGCGACGGCGGCGGGGTCAAGCTCGCGGCGCTGCACCCGGTGGCGGGAGCGGAGAAGGTGAGCCGTTACGTCATGGGCGTGACGGGCAAGGCCGCGGACCGGCTCCGCATCGTGCCGACCATGGTCAACGGCAATCCGGCGCTGCTGATGCTGATCGACGACGAGATCGACGGCGTCCTCGCCCTCCGTGTGGAGGACTCCCTGATCAGCGGCCTGTACTTCGTCCGCGACCCGGCCAAGCTGTCCCACGTGGAGTCGGAGACGCCGCTCACTCTGCGCTGACGGTCCAGAGCCCGTCCCGCGACGGCGCGAACCGGAACCGGCGAAGCCCGCCGCCGCTCCACCGCACCACCAGCCGCACCCCGTCCTCCACGTCGACCGAGACCAGGTCGCCGAGGGGGGCGGGGTCCTCCTGCGCCGTGAGCCGGGCCAGGACGACGAACAGCCCCGGCGCCTCACCGACGGTCCCGGTCAGCCGGGTGTCCAACCCGGCCACGGGCGCGACCTCCGCCCGCGGTCCGCCTTCCCGCACCGGCGCCTCCCACCCGGTGACCCGCACCCGCGTCCCGGCGGCGGCCCCGTCGACCAGGTGCGCCCGCACCTCGACCGCGCCCTCGGCGACGACGAGGTTCGTCACCCGCACGCCGCCGTCGCCCACGGTGTGCCGGGAGGCGGCCCACCCCTCCCCCACGCCCAGCGGCACGATCCCGGTCCGGCTCGCGTCGCCGCCGACGATCACGCTGTTGTCGTACGACGACGAGGGCCACGTCGCCGTCGAGTAGGCGAGGCGTGTGTAGAACGGGTCGTAGCGGACGTCCTCGCTGCCGTGGTTGTGCAGGCGGACCAGGCCGTCGGAACGGGTGGACTGCAGCAGCCAGTTGGGCGGTCCGACGGGCGTCACCGCGTCGGCGCGCTCGACCGGGGCGGGTTCCTCCGTGGCCGTCCACACCGCGTGGTCGGGCGGCAGCAGCAGGCCCAGGAAACCCTTGCCGGCCCAGTAGGGCGACGCCGGGCCCGAGTAGCCCTGGAGCACCGAGGCGTCGGGGCCGTGCCAGCCGAGGGTGAGCAGGCCGCGCTCGTCCACCGCGCCCCGCTCCAGGAAGTGGCGCAGCGCGCCGGACGCCAGCCGCCGGGTCTCGCCCGGTGCGAGGGGGGTGTGGCCGGTGAGCGCGCCCAGCCACAGCGGGGCGGTCGTGGCGAAGCGGTAGGTGAGGGAGCGGCCCTGGCGCACCGGGCCGCCGTCGCCGCCGAACAGCCGCGCGTAGTCGGCGAGATGGGCCGACAGCCGGGCGCCGTAGAGGTCGAGCAGCCGGGCGTCCTTCGCCAGCCAGGCGTGGAGCACCGGATACAGGTGCATCGCCCAGCCGTTGTAGTAGTCGAAGGCGCGGTTCGCCCCGTCGGAGTACCAGCCGTCGCCGACGTACCACTCCTCGATGCGGGCGAGACCGCGCTCCACCGCCGCCCGGGAGGCCCGCGTCGCGCAACCGACCTCGGCGAGAAAGTCGCCGACCGTGACGGGGAACAACTCCCAATTGCAGGGCCAGGGTTCGGCGGTCAGCGTGTCGGCGAGCCAGTCCGCCGCCCGTTGCCGCACGGAGTCGTCCAGTCGGTCCCAGAGCAGATCCCGGGTCAGTCGCAGGGCCAGGGCGATGGACGCGGCCTCCACCATCGGCTGCCCGCGATCGGTGACACGGGGCCAGACACCCGCCGTACCGGCGGCCAGCCCGGCGGCGTAGCGCTCCAGAACCTTCCCGTCCCGCCGGAAGGCCGCCGGGAGCAGCGTGCGGGCGTACCCCTCCAGCCCGTCGGAGAGCCGCCCCGACCAGCTGACCCGGTCGCCGGGAAGGTGATAAAGGGCGAAGTCCTCGGTGGCGTAGGGCTCCACGGCGGCGAGCAGCGCGTCGGCCGCCGCCTCCCAGTGGGCGCGGGTGTAACCGGTGTACGGACTGTGCGCACGGTCGTCCGCGGGCAACTGCATCGTTTCCTCGCTCCTGCCGAACGAATCGGACCCGGAGCGCCCCTCCTCCGCCCGGCACGCCCCAGCCGTACTCATCCCACCCACCGCGCCCCCGTAAGCACCGCGCCACCGGCCGGCCCATATCGGCACGCCGCTCCCACAGGAGATTGTGGACTGGTAGGAGACGATGCGGTCGCGGAGAAGTGGCGGCGGCGATGGAGTCCGGCGACGAGCGGACCGCCTCGGACGTCGGGGCGCAGTGGCGTGCTCGGTGCGGCGTACCTTGCCGGCCCAGCCGGCCGCCGCCGCCGAACTTCGGGGGTCGCGCAAGCAGTTGGCGACCGATCGGGGGGAATCGGCAAGTGGCCGATGTCCGCAGTGCGATCAACGGGGGCGTGCAGCACGGCCCGGTGATTCAGGCCGGCAACGTGGGCTCGCTCAACGGGGCGACGGCCGGAACGCCGAGCGAAGCGAACCTGGGACGCCCCGGTTCCGGTCGGGGCGCCCCAGGCGTTCTCATCCCACCCTGACCTTGCCCTCCGGCACCAGACCCTGGACGACGAGTTCGTCGCGGACCAGGCCGGCGTACACGGTCGCGCCGTGGACGGACGTGTGGGTGTTGTCACGCTTCTCGTTGTGGAGATACAGCGCCTTGGACGCCTCCGGGCCGAGCGACTCGACCAGGGCCTTGGTCTTCGCGGTCAGGTCGATCAACGGGACGCCCCGCTCGGCGGCGACCGAGCGGACGACGGCCGGGTGGTCGACGCCGAGGCCGTTGACCAGGAGCGCGGTGCCGTTGTCCAGGGTGCCGTCGGCGTTGAACCAGCGTCGCACGACGGGGGTGACGAGGACGGGCTCGCCCCCGCGGGCGCTGATCCTGTCGACCAGCGTTTCGAGGTTGGCCCGGTAGGTGGGCCCGTCGGTGGTCTTGTCGTTGTGGGCGAGTTGGACGAGGACCAGGTCGCCGGGGTGGATGCGGGGTTCGACGGTCGCCCAGAGCCTCGGGTCCTGGAGGTAGCTGACGGTGCTCTCACCGGAGTCGGCGTGGTTGGCGACGGACAGGCCCTTGCGCAGGAACTGCGGCAGTTCCTGGCCCCAGCCGGCGTAGGGGGCGACGGCCTGGTCGCAGACGGTGGAGTCGCCGACGAGGAGGATCTGCCGGGCGTGCCGGGCGGGGGTGACGCTGATGGCGGCGAGCGCGGGGGCGTCTCCGCCGAGGACCAGGTCGAGTCCCGGGGCGCCGTCCGCCTGGGTCGGCTCGCCCTCGGGCACGCGGACGTCCACGGTGAAGCTGCGGGCGACCCGCTCCCCGGCCGGGACGGCGGTCTCGGGGAGCAGGGCGCGCCGCGCCTCGCCGTGCACGGCCGTGCTGGACGGGGCGTCACCGCCGAGCAGCACGCGCACCTCGTAGACGCCGGGCGGGACGTCGAAGTCGCAGGCCGTGGCCGTGCAGTTCTCGATGCCGAGCGGGGTCACGCGCTCCTGCCGGGCGTGGGCGGGCACGGCGGACAGGGCGCTGCCCAGCGTGGCCGCCACCAGCACGGCGACAGCGCTGCGACGGTGGGTGCGTCTGGTGCGGGACGTCATTCACGGCTCCTCGGGCCCGACGGCATGACCTGGCGCGGTGGACCGTACCGCGCGGGGGCAAGCGCTTTCTAGACTGCGGGCCGGATCAGTCTCCGCGGATCGACTCCCGCGGATCCCACAGATCGCGCGATCAACTCCCCCGTGCCCACTGCTGGTTGGTTCCTCCGTTGCAGGCGTGGGTGATGACCGCGGCGGAGTCCGCGGTGGATCCGCCGTTCACGTCGAGGCATTCGCCGGTGGCGCGGGAGCGCACGGTGACGTACGACCCCGAAGTCGTGAGCTGCCACTGCTGGTCGGCGGCGGAGGCGTCGCAGTTCTCCTGCGTGACGGTGCCGGCGTTCTCCCGCACGCACAGCGAACTGCCCCGCGCGACCAGTTGGTGGTAGCCGCCGGCGAGGGGCTTGAACCAGAACCTCTGGTTGGCGCCGCCGTTGCAGGCGTACTGCTTGATCTGCGCGCCCGCCCACAGCGACTGGCTCGTCACGTCGGCGCACTTGCCGGAGTGCCGTGCGGTCAGCGTGCTGTACGTCGCCGAGACCCCGGTCACGGTCCCGGCGGCGGTGTCGATCGTCACCTCGGGAGTCCAGGACATCGACATGCTGGTGGACGTCGGGAAGGTCAACGGCAGCCACACGTAGCGGGAGTCGTTGACGGTCCCGCCGAAGGAGTTGCCCCAGCGGTCGCCCAGGTAAAGGTAGGACGTTCCTGAACTCCCCTGCACGGGTAGGACATACGTCGTCTGGGAGCCGTAGGCCGTGGAGTCGCCGACGTTCGTCATGGCGCTCCACGGCCCTCCGAGGCTGGTGGCGGTGGCGTAGCGCTGCTGGTTGGGGCTCCAGCCGGTCGCACCCGACGTCAGCATGAAGTAGACGCCGCCCCGCTTGAACAACGCGGGCGCCTCGCGGTGTCCGCCCGGCCACGGGTTGGCGACCAGGCTCGCGACGCCGGTGTAGTCGGCGGTGAGCCGGTAGATGTGCAGGTCGTAGTTCTCGCGGGCGGCGGAGACCATGTATCCGGCGCCGTCGGCGTCGGTGAAGACCGTGATGTCCCGCGACATGTGGCCGAGCGGGCGGAAGCTGCCCCGCCAGGCGTAGGCGCCGTCGACCGTGTCGGAGACGGCGACCGCGGCACGCGCCTCGCCGTAGTCGGAGCCGTTCTCCTTGTGCATCCACATCACGAACTTGCCGGTGGACGCGTTGTACATGACCTTCGGCCGCTCGATGTTGGCGACCGCCAGCTCGGAGTGGCTGGACTGGGTCAGGACGCGGTTGCGGAACTCCCAGTTCCTCAGGTCCGTCGAGCGGTAGGCGTCGACCGAGCGGAAGGTGTTGTCGGCGTTGCGGTGCTCGCCGAACCAGTAGTAGTACGCGCCGACCTTGAGGACGCCGCCACCGTGGGCGTGCACCGGGCTTCCCGAAGTCGTCGTGAACTGGACGCCGTTGGGCACGGTCTGGGGCGCGGCACTCGCGGGGCCGGCCGTGGCCAGCACTCCGGTCAGGCAGAGGGCGAGGGCGAACAGTACTGCGCGGGCACGGGTCATCGAGCGTTCCCTTCTCCCGTGTCGGCCACCGGGACGCCGGGCCGCGGGCGTGATGTCCGGCCGGGCGGGGGCCACGGGGTGGCGGTTGGGGTCGTGCAGGGCGTGCAGGGTCGTGCAGCGGTGCGCCGTCGGTCCGCTGGTGCGGACGGGGCGTGGTGCGCGAGGACGCCTGTGCCGCGTCGCGTGCCGCCTGCGGCAGGCGCGGTGCGATGCGGTGCGATGCGGCACAGGAGGATGATTCGAAATTTCGGACAGGACCTGCCATCCCGAACGCCGAAAAGGTATGGGCGTGGAACGAGGAGGTCAACGGTTCGGAAGGAAGCGAGGCGTCGCCGGCCATTCGCACACGCCGCCCATTGCCGCAGGGTGCGGCAGGTCACGCGCACCCCAGGCACGCGACAGGCCGGCGCCCCTGCCACCGAAGCGGGTGACACGGGACACCGGCCGACGGAAGCCCTGCAGAGAGGGGCAGCACCGCGGGCCCGGCGTACCGTGCGTGGCGCCGGCCCCCTTCTGACGCCGCCCTCCCCGGCAGAGCCCCGTGCCCCGGGAAGGGCGGCCATCCGAACCGACCTGCCCCCTGCTGCTGCAGCCAGATTTGAACATGTTCAAATCTGGGATAGGTTGGCCGCACAAGGAGGGCAGTGCTGATGAAGATCGTGATCCCCGGGGGCACCGGGCAAGTGGGCACGGTGCTGAACCGCGCGCTGAGCGCGGCCGGGCACGAGGTCGTGGTGCTGACCAGACGGCCGGGAGCGCCGGACGAGGTGTACTGGGACGGCAGGACCCCGGGGCCCTGGGTCGACGCAGTCGAGGGCAGCGACGTCGTGATCAACCTGGCCGGCCGCAGTGTGAGCTGTCGCTACACCCGCGCCAATCTCCAAGCCATGATGGACTCGCGGGTGCTGTCCACCCGGATCGTGGGCGAGGTGATCGGTGCCGCCGCGCGCCCTCCGCGGGTCTGGCTCCAGATGAGCACCGCCACCCTTTACGCCCATCGCTTCGACGCCCCCAACGACGAGACCACCGGCCTGATCGGCGGAACGGAACCCGGCGTACCGGGCTACTGGTCCTACAGCGTCGACATCGCCAAGGCTTGGGAGCAGGAGCAGGAACGGGCCGCCACTCCGCACACCCGCAAGGTGGCCCTGCGCACCGCAATGGTGATGAGCCCCGACCGGGGCGGCGTCTTCGACGTCATGTCGTGGCTGGCCCGAGTCGGCCTGGGCGGGCCCGTCGCAGGCGGTGCGCAGTACGTGTCATGGATTCACGACCACGACTTCGTTCGCGCGGTCGAGTTTCTGATCAGCCGGGACGACCTCGCCGGCCCGGTGAACCTGGCGGCCCCCCATCCGGTTCCGCAACGCGTCTTCATGCGTGACCTGCGCAGGGCCTGGAGCATGCCCGTGGGTCTGCCCGCGACGCGCTGGATGGCCGAGCTGGGCGCCTTCGCGCTCCGCTCGGACACGGAACTCCTGCTCAAGAGCCGACGGGTGGACCCCGGCCGACTGCTCGACGCCGGCTTCGACTTCGCCCACCCGCACTGGCCGGAGGCCGCCGTCGACCTGGCGCGCCGCCGCCGGGGCCGATCGCGCCCATAGAGGCGACGGCGCAGCCGACAGGCCGGGACAGAACCAAGCGTCTGCAGTATTTGCACACGCCGTCTATTGCGGAAGCGGTTATCTTCGATACGCTACTACCTGGCTGTCCGACGTCCGCGTACCGGACGTGTGTCGACGCACCATCGGAGTGACCTGTGAGCGTGAGTGCCCTTTTCCAGCCGTACACCCTGCGGTCGGTGACCTTCCCGAACCGCGTGTGGATGCCCCCGATGTGCCAGTACTCGGCCGCCCCCGACGGGCTCGCCCGGGGCGTGGCCACGGACTGGCACTTCCAGCACTACGGCGCCCGGGCGGCGGGCGGCACCGGGCTGATCATCGTGGAGGCGACCGGGGTGTCCCCGGAGGGCCGGATCTCCCCCCACGACCTCGGCCTGTGGAACGAGACCCAGGCGGGCGGCCTGCGCCGGATCACCGACTTCCTCAAGAGCCAGGGCACCGTCCCGGGCATCCAGCTCGGCCACGCCGGGCGGAAGGCGTCGACCAGCCAGCCGTGGAAGGGCGACGTCCCGGTCGGCCCGGAGGAGCACGGCTGGCAGCCCGTCGGCCCGAGCCCGGAGCCGTACCCGGGGCTGAAGGTCCCGCACGAACTGACCGTCGAGGAGATCCGCGGCATCGTCGCCCAGTGGCGCGCCTCCGCACGCCTCGCCCTCGCCGCCGGCTTCCAGGTGATCGAGATCCACGGCGCCCACGGCTACCTGATCGGCAACTTCCTCTCCCCGCACAGCAACCGCCGCACCGACGCCTACGGCGGCGGCTTCGACAACCGCATCCGCCTCGCCGTGGAGATCGTGGACGCCGTGCGCGAGGTCTGGCCGGACGAACTCCCGCTGTTCTTCCGGCTGTCGGCGACCGAGTGGCTGGACGGGAACGGCTGGACCCCCGACGAGTCCGTCGCCCTCGCCCGCGTCCTCACCGAGCACGGCGTGGACCTGATGGACGTCTCCACCGGCGGCAACGCGGCCGGCGTCGCCATCCCCGTCGGCCCCGGCTACCAGGTGCCGTTCGCCGCCCGCATCCGGCGCGAGACGGACATGCCGGTGGCGGCTGTCGGCGACATCACCGACCCTGGGCACGCGGAGAAGATCCTCGCCGCCGGCGACGCGGACGCGATCCTGATCGGCCGTCAGCTGCTGCGCGAGCCCACGTGGGCCCGGCGTGCCGCCCGCGAACTCGGCGCCGAGGTACGGATTCCCCCGCAGTACGGCTGGCGCCCCTGAGCCGGGCGCACCGGCCCCTCGCCGGCGACGCCCCGCCCCTCCGCCTCAGTCGAACGTCACCGGCCCCCGTGGCGTGTCCACCGTGAAGCTCATGCCCACCGGGCCGCGCGCCAGGGCGAGTTCGGTGTCCAGGGCGGCCAGCAGCGGGCGGATGCCGTCGGGGTCGGGGGCGGTCGCGGACACCGACAGCAGCGGCGTGACCGGCAGGCCGGAGTCGGTGGGGTGGGGCGAGGAACCCCAGTCGATGAGGAACGGCACCAGGCCCGAGGGGTGCGCCGCGCCGCCGTTCGTCAGCCGCCACCGCAGCAGGGCGCCGTCCGGGGTGCGCCGGCTCATCGGCTCCGCGTCCCCGGGGTCGTAGCCCCGCGCCCGCGCCGCCGCCACCGCCGCGTCGAGGTCGGGCGGGCTGATCGCCCAGGTCACGGTGCGCGGCGCGGGCAGCAGGCCCACGCCGAACGGGCGCGGACCCTCCGGGTCGGTCTGCTCCGGGTCCGGGCCGATGATCTCCAGGTAGGCCGTCCCGCCCAGCCCGACCAGATGGTTGCGCGTGCCCAGCCCGACGTGCGTGCCCCCGAGGGCCGGCCGCACTCCCGTACGGCGGGTGAAGTCGGCGACCGTGGCCGCCAGGTCGGGGGTCGCGAGGACGAGGTGGTCGAGATGTGCGGGAATCGTGTCCATCCCCGCCGAGGCTACGCACTGCGCCGCCCACTGTGGAACAGCTGTGCGACAGGATGGCCGCATGACGCGTCTTTCCCTGCGCCGCCTGCTGCCGCCGCCGCTGCTGCTGCTCGCCGCGCCCCTGCTGCTCGCCGGCTGCGGCAGCGAGACGGCGGACCCGGCCGGCCCCGCCGAGATCGCCGCCCGCGCCGACCCGATGGGCATCGCGCCCGAGCACGTCTACGTGATCGAGGCGGACGGCTTCGACGTCGCCGAACAGTCCGTGGGCGTCTCCGGCGACGACGGCTTCTCCGCCCACTACGTCTCTCAGGGCACCGGCGGACAACTCCACCTGCGCGTCGACCGAGGCGCCTTGACGGACGCCGACTGCGCCGAACAGCCCGTGGCCGGCACGTCCGGCACGACCCGGTGCACGCGCGACGGCGACGCCTGGTACCGCGCCACGGGCGACCGGCGCGAGTACGCCGTGCCGAAGGACGGACACGTCGTCCACGTCACCGGCGGCCCCGACGTCCCCCGCGACGTCCTGCGCGAGGCCGCCCTCGGCGCCCGCCGCCCCTCCCCCGCCGAACTCGACGAACTCTTCTCCGACGCCCCCGACTTCGACGGCAGCCCGGTCGAACGCGGCGACCTCCCCACGGTGGGCGACGGCGCCCCGGACAACGAGCCGGGCGTCGGCGGCTGAGGCAGGGACCGGGGCCGGGGCATCGGCAGCCGAGCGGAGGGGCCGGGCGGCCGGCGGCTGAGGCTGGGGCCGGAGGATCTAAGGTCGGGAGCCATGGCACCCCGACTTCTCGTCTTCACCCGTACCACCGGCTACCGCCACGACTCCATCCCCGACGGCGTGGCCGCCCTGCGCGGGCTCGGCGCGTTCCACGTCGAGCACAGCGAGGACCCGACCGCCCTGGAGGGCCCGCTCGACGGCTACGCGGCCGTGGTCTTCCTCTCCACCAGCGGCGACGTCCTGACCGACGCCGGCCGGCAGCGGCTCGCGACCTACGTCGAGTCCGGCGGCGGCTTCGCCGGCGTGCACGCGGCGGCCGACACCGAGTACGGCTGGCCGTACTACCGCGACCTGCTCGGCGCCCGCTTCACCCGTCACCCCGCGTACCAGCCGGGCCGGGCCGTGATCGAGGACCGCGACCACCCGGCGACCCGCCATCTGCCGCCCGTCTGGGAGTTCACCGACGAGTGGTACGACTTCGACGCCAGCCCGCGCGGCAGCGTGCACGTCCTGGCGTCCGCCGACGAGTCCTCGTACGAGGGCGGCGGCATGGGCGAGGACCACCCCCTGGTCTGGTGCCGCGAACAGGGCGCCGGCCGCGTCTTCTACACCGCCCTCGGCCACGCCCCCGCGGCCTACGCCGACCCCGCCTTCCGGGCCCACCTGCTGGGCGGCATCACCTGGGCGACGGGCGCCTGACGTGCGGCGGCGGCGCCCCTACCGCGACGGCGGCGGCGCCGTGCTCGCCCGTTCCACCACACGGGTCGACAGCTCGGTGCGCGTGCTCTCCGGGCAGTGGCCGTCCATCATGCGGACCAGCAGCCGCAGGGCCGTCGCCGCCATCTCGCCCAGCGGCCGGCGGACCGTCGTCAGCGCCGGGGTCGCCCAGCGGGCCTCGGGCAGGTCGTCGAAGCCGACCACGCTGACGTCGTCCGGGATGCGCAGGCCCCGCTCGGCCACGGCCTCGTACACGCCCGGCGCCATCGCGTCCGAGCAGACGAACACGGCGGTCGGCGGCGCGGCCAGATCGAGGAGCGCGCGCATGCGCTGCCGGGCCGTCGCCTCGTCGAAGCCGCCGTTCACGACGTACTCGGGACGCTCCTCCAGGCCCGCCGAGGCCAGCGCCGAACGGTAGCCCGCCAGCCGCGCGCCGCCGCACACCGAGCGCCGCCGCCCGGTGATCACCGCGATGCGCTCGTGGCCCAGGCCGATCAGATGCTCCGTCGCGCTCACCCCGCCCTGCCAGTCGGCCGTGCCCACCGAGATCACGCCGGGCGGCGGTTCCTGGACCGGGTCGATCAGCACGAACGGGATCTGCTGCTGCGTCAGCCACGCGTACTGCGACTCCGCCCGCTCGGCCGGGCCGAACAGCACCCCCGCCGAGCCGCGCGCGGTCAGCCTGTCCAGCCAGCCCCGCCGCGGCAGCCCGGCCCGCCCCCGATCGCCGACGGCCGACACGACGACGTCGAGACCGGCCTCGTACGCCTCCTCCTCCACGCCCCGCAGCACCGCGCCCGACGAGGCGCTGTCCAGGGAGTGCAGCACCAGGTCCACCAGCGCCGGAGTGCGCGCGGTGTCGAACCGGGGCCTGCGGACGTAACCGAGCCGGTCCAGCGCCTCGGTGACCCGGCGTCGCGTCTCCGGGGCCACGTCCTGGCGGCCGTTGACCACCTTGGACGCGGTCGGCACGGACACGCCGGCCTCCCGTGCCACCACCGCGAGCGTCGGCCCGGCCGTCAGCCCCGCGTTAGCCGTACGGCCCATCGGACCACACCACCCCTCCGGCCCGCCCGAGGGCCCGTAGAAAGCGCTTCCTGTCGACAGCGGTTTTCTACAGTAGGCGGACGGCCGGTGGACGTGAAGACTCAGGCGACCCGGACCAGGTCCGCGTGCCGCACCTCGTGGGCGAGCGGCAGGCCCGCGGCCAGCCGCTCCAGTTCCTCCACGACCGTGCGGCCGAGCCGCTCCAGCTCGTTGCCGAGCGAGCCCGCGACGTGCGGGGTGAGGAAGACGTTGGGGAGGCCGTAGAGCGGCGAGCCGGCGGGCAGCGGCTCGGGGTCGGTGACGTCGAGGATCGCGCTCAGCCGCCCGGAGACCAGTTCGTCGGTGAGGGCCGGCTGGTCGATGAGCGCGCCCCGCGAGGTGTTGACGACGACGCCGCCGTCCCGGACCAGCGCGAGCCGCGCGCGGTCGAGCAGGTGGCGCGTCCCGGGGAGGGCGGGGGCGTGCAGGGTGACGATGTCGCTCTGCCGCAGCAGGTCCTCCAGGGACACCGGCCGGGCGCCGAGCGCGGCGGCCCCGGCGGCGTCCACGTACGGGTCGTGCAGCAGGACCTCGAAGTCGTGCGGCCGCAGCAGTTCGAGGAGCCGGCGGCCGACGCGCGAGGCGCCGACGACACCGACCCGCCGGCCGAAGTTGCCGGTCGCGGCGGACTCGGCGGGGACCGGGAGAGCGTGCGTGGCGCGGTAGCGCTCGCGGTGGGCGAAGACGTCCTTCCCGGCGAGCAGGATCATCCCGAGGGTGTACTCGGCGACCGGCAGCGCGTTGGCCTCGACCGCGCTGGACACGGCGATCCCCCGCTGCCAGACCGCCTCGCCGGCCAGGTGGCGCACGGACCCGGCGGCGTGCAGGACCGCACGCAGCGCCGGCGCCGCGGCCAGCACGCCGTCGTCCAGGCGCGGGCAGCCCCAGCCGGTGATCAGCACCTCCGCCCCGGCCAGCGTGTCCGCGGCGGCCGGGTCGGCGACGTCCTGGACCACGACGCCGGGGTCGATCTCGGCCGTCCGCCGCAGCCGTGCCATGAGACGCTCGGGGAAGAGCCCCGGCAGATGGACCGGGTCCATCGCGAAGACGGCTCTGGGCGGCGGCGCACTGGGCATTGCTCTCCTCTGACCGTGCGGAAGCGATGGGCAGGCGATGTGCAGGCGTGCGCGAGCGGTGGACAAGCGGCGCACAAGCGTTTTCTACGCGCCTTCACCGTAGGTTCGCCGCGGACCGCCGGTCAATCGCCGTACCGTCGCGATGGTTTCGGGGCCCACCCGGCAGCACCCGCCGATCAGCCGAGCCCCGGCGGCGCGCCAGCACTCGACCAGGGCGGGCGTGAAGGTCCCGGCCCCGTCCCAGGCCCGGGCGCCGGCGTCCCATCTCTCCCCGCTGTTGGGGTAGACGACGACCGGCTTGCCGCCGCCGACCCGCGCGGCGATGCGCACGGCCCGCTCCGCGTCCTGGGGCGCGCAGCAGTTGACGCCGACCGCGATCACGTCGTCGGCGCCGGCGGCCAGGGCGAACGCCTCCTCCAGCGGCTGCCCGGCACGGGTGCGGTCGCCCGCGATGGTGTACGACAGCCAGGCCGGCGTGCCGAGCCCGCGCACCGCCCGCAGCAGGGCCCTCGCCTCGTCGGTGTCCGGAACCGTCTCCAGCGCCAGCACGTCCGGCCCGGCGGAGGCGAGCACCTCCAGCCGGGGCCGGTGGAAGCGCTCCAGTTCGTCCACGGTGAGGCCGTAGCGGCCGCGGTACTCGGAGCCGTCCGCGAGCATGGCGCCGTAGGGTCCGGCGGAGGCGGCCGTCCACAGCGGGCGGCCGATCCCCTCGGCGTGCGCCCGGCCGGCGGCCTCGCGCGCCAAGTCGACGCTGAGCCGCATGAGTTCTGCGGCCCGCCGCCGGTCGATGCCGCGCCGGGCGAACCCTTCGAACGTGGCCTGGTAGCTCGCGGTGATCGCGACGTCCGCCCCGGCGCGGAAGTAGGCGAGATGTGCCTCGGCGACCGCCTCGGGCCGCTCGGCGAGCAGCCGCGCCGACCACAGGGCGTCGCTCAGGTCGTGCCCGGCGGACTCCAGTTGGTTGGACATGCCGCCGTCGAGGACGAGGGGGGCGCCGGCGGCGAGGGCGCCGGCGAAGGTCGTACCGGTCATGGCACGACGCTAGTGCTCCTCGGCGTCAGCTTCACGGGCGTGCCCTGCGCCGCCGGCCCGTCCGCGGTCGCGGATCCGGAGTCGCCGGCGGGATTGGAGCCGTAGCCGAAGGTGGTCGCCCCGATGGGGGTGCCCGCCCGCCCCCGGCCGCCCTCGAAGGGGCGGAACTCGCAGGCGATGACGGGCCGGGGTGCGGCGGCGCCCTCGGCCTCGGCGCGGCGCACGCTGATCCTGCTCATCATCCACAGCAGATAGGCCACGGTCAGGGCGAGCAGCATGTGCAGCGCGCCCCACAGCACCGCGGACGGCGTCGGCAGGCCGCCCGCGGTGTGCATCTTGTTGGCGGCCAGCCGCACCACGGTCCGCACCAGCGACCACAGCACCAGCCCGACGCCGATGATCGGCAGCAGCAGGAAGAGCATCTGCAGGACGGACGCGGCGATGCCGAGCGGTGAGGCCGCGGAGCCGATCAGCCCGCCGGCCGTGTCCCAGGCCTGCACGAGCATGTCCGGCAGCCGCAGCACCACGACGCCCAGCTGGAGCACGAGCGCGGGCAGGACGAGCAGCACCCAGAGGGTGACGACGGTCTGCGGCCACGGTTTCAGCTCACGCAGCCTCGGCTCCGGGGGGCGGCGCAGGATCTTGTGCCGCAGGATGGGGCCGATGTACTTGAACAGGTCGGGGATGCCGACCAGGTCCGACATGATGTAGTACCCGTCGAACCGGAGCGTCGGCAGCAGCTGCTGCACCACTTCCAGGTTGATCAGCAGGATCGCGGCGAGCAGGACCGGCGTCGGATGCTGCGCGTAGACGGCGGTGAGGCCGAGGATGAACAGGCCGTTGAAGTAGACGCCGCCGAGGTCGGTGCGCAGCCGTCCGGCCCGGCCGAGCCGGTAGGAGTTGGTGACGTCGGTGTAGAAGGCGGGCCAGACGACGTAGATGCCGCAGCCCATCGCGCCGGGGCGCACCTTGCCGTAGCGGCAGGCGGAGGCGTGGCCGATCTCGTGGAAGGCGGCGGACAGCAGGGTGAGTCCGACGGTGACCAGGACGCCGACGGGCTCGGCCATCACGCCGATCATCGCGCCGCCGGTGTCCTGGGTGGTGAACAGCCAGGTCTCGGCGGCCAGCAGCGCGGCGAGCACGGGGATCACGGCGGCGGGATGGAACAGCCAGGCGAACAGCCCGGCGATCACCCAGGTCGTCTGCTCGGAGACGAGGGCGGCACGGGTGCGCAGGCCGAGCACCGCGTGCTCCGACTTGGTGACCACGGGTGCGGTGCCGTCGCTGCGGGTGGTGATGCCGAGCGGGGCGAGCTTCTCGTCCAGCAGGTAGGCGATGTGCTCGGCGGCGAAACCCCGTCCGGTGGCCTTGGACATGGCCTCGGCGACCCGTCCGAGGAGCGCCTCGGCGGTGTCCACGGTGCCGCTGTGGCGGTGGAGTTCCTTGACCGTGCGGTAGAGCAGGTCGGGGAGGTGGATGACCTGGCCGTCGCGGCGCTGGACCATGTGCGGGGGCTTGCGGTAGCCCGAGCCCGCGTACTCGCCGACGAGTTCGGTGCCGTCGGCGAGGGCCGGCAGGTTCTCCCGGACAGAAGGGGAAGGCATGCGGATCTCCCGGTGAGACGACGGGGCCCGGCACACCCTGCCGGGCCCCTCGTCGCGGTGGAGCGGTCAGCTGGTGGTGACCGCGGCCGGCACGCAGGTCACGCTCGAACTCGGGTTGTTGGAACCGAGTCCCAGCGAGCCCAGCAGGCCGGGGGTGCCGTGCGTACGCTCGGCCTGGCAGGCGAAGGCGACCGTCGAGTTGCCGTCGCCGTTGCCGCCCTGCGGGAAGTCGTAGTGATACGTCGTGGAGCTGTTGTCGATCGTGATCAGCGACAGCATGTTCCGCGGCGGAAGGAACTCCCCAGCGAGCACATTGAGTTCGTGGTAACCGATCTCGTCCATGGCTTCCTTCCTCGGGTTACCCTCATACCGGCTCTGCGCCCGTTACGTGCCGTTCGTTTCCTGCCGGCACTCACGGTCGGGACGCGGAAACCCGAACGGCCGGGGATGGCGATTTCCGTGGTGGCGGAAACGCCATCCCCAGCCGCAGACAGGGGGTGTACGACTAGAACACCGCGACCTGGCTCGGCATGCAGGTCATGCTCTGGCTCGGGTTGTTGGAGCCCAGGCCCAGCGAGCCCAGCAGACCCGGCGTGCCGTCCGTCTCCTGGACGTGGCAGGCCGAGCTGCTGATGCCGTTCTGGTCACCGCCGTGACCACCACCGGCGACGGCAGCAGCAGACGACGAGGAGCCGCCCTCGGAGCCGCCGCCACCCCAGTTGTTGAAGGGAACGACGGTGGACAGCACGGCACGCTCGGGCAGCATCTCGCCGGCGAGAACGTCGAGCTCCTCGAAGCTGATCTTCGACATGTGAGATTTTTCCTTTCTGTTTCCTGCACTCCCGGCTCGCAACCCCGACCGAGCCGGTGTCCATCACGGTGTGGACACACAGGTAACCGCGGGGGCTGCCCGCCGGAAACGGAGCATCACGCTTTCCGGCAATGTTCCGGGCAAATGGGTGCAGTCGTCCGCGCGCACCCCAGGGGTGTGATAACGGAACAGAAACGTCACTGTCAGGCAAAAGCCGCAGGTCAGCAATGTGCGCGCAGCAAAACCGCAAGAGTGCGGACATCACGGCGCAATGGGACAGATGTCCAGCTCTGGGCAGGAGATCACCGTCCGATTCCTTCAAGACGCCCGCCGCCCGCCCTTCCTACCGTGACGGCATGACTCCACGTTTCGACGCCATCGGTCTGGTGGTCTCCGACATGGCCGCCTCCGTCGCCTTCTACCGCCGTCTCGGGTTCGCCTTCCCGGAAGGGTCCGAGGACCAGCCGCACGCGGAGGCGGCGCTGCCCGGCGGGGGCCGGCTGCTGCTGGACACCGAGGACACCGTCCGCTCCTTCCACCCCGGCTGGCGGCCCCCGGACGCCGGCTCCCGGTCCGCGATCGCGCTGCGCTGCGCGGGGCCCGCGGAGGTCGACGCGGTGTACGAGGAGATGGTGGGCGCGGGGCACCACGGCGAGCTGAAGCCGTGGGACGCGTTCTGGGGGCAGCGGTACGCCGTCCTGCACGACCCCGACGGCAACGGCGTCGACCTGTTCGCCCCGCTGCCGTCAGCCCCGCAGTAGCTCGCCCAGCGTGACGCCCGCCAACTGCCGGACCTCGCGCGCCAGATGGGCCTGGTCGGCGTAGCCGCACCGGGCCGCCGTGTCGGCGTGGGGAGCGCCGGAGCGGGCGAGGGCGAGGGCCCGCTGCAGACGCAGCACACGGGCCAGGGTCTTGGGGCCGTAGCCGAAGGCGTGCAGCGCGCGGCGGTGCAACTGCCGTGCGCTCAGGCCGAGTCGGTCGGCGGTCGCGGCGACCGGGCGGCCCGCGTCGAGGGCGGCGACGACCTGCCGCAGCAGGGGGTCGGGCGGCCCGGACTCGGTCGCCAGGTCCACGGCGAGGGCGTCCAGGCCCGCGGCGGGGTCGGCGGCGGCGTTCACCCGGTCCGTCAGCCGCCGCACCCGCGCGGCCGGCCACAGGTCGGCCAGTTCCACCCGGCGGTCGCGCAGGGCGTGTGCCGGGACGCCGAGCAGGCCGGGCGCCGTGCCCGGGTGGAAGCGGACGCCCGCCCAGGGGCCGGCCGCGCCGTCGGTGAGGTACGCACGCGTGTCCGGGCCGGCGACCAGCAGCCGGCCGTCGTGCCACAGCAGGTCCATGCAGCCGTCGGGCAGGACCCGCCCGGCGCCGGGCCCGGCAGGTGTGTGCGTCCACACCACCGCCCCGGCCAGCCGCGAGGCCCGTTCCGCGTACATGCGGCCCAGGTTACGACGGGTGGCGGCGAGCCGTACGGCGTGAACCGTCCCACCCTTCGCTTGGCGGCCTTCACCCGGGGTAACCGGGAAGTCTTCCGGTCTGCCGGGACGAACCCCACGGAGGCTCGAGACAGCCGAAGAGAGCGGGCGGGGCGGCGTACGAGGCGGCCGAGCCCCGCAGACCGGCCCGCAGACCGACCGGACACAGACGCGAAGGGACACCAGCCATGGGAGTACGCCAGGGGCACGGCGGCCGGGAACTCGGCGATCTGGAACCGGGCACGCGTCAGCGCGCCCAGTTGCGCGCGCGCGTCACCGACATCGCCCTGACGGCGCTGTGCGCGGTGCTCGCGCTGTGGGCGGCGTGGAGCGTCGTCGGCGCGGTGCGCGGCACACAGGGGTGGGCGTACAGCGGGGCGGCCTGCGCGCTGCTCGCCATCGCCGTGACCGCGCGGACGGTGGGCCCGCTGCGCCGTGGCACCCGGGCGGGGCGGTAGGGCCGGCTGGGGTGCCGACGGGGCGGGGCCGGGACACCGGGGCCGGACGGCGATCTGTGGTGCGAGGGGCGGGGTGTGACGGTGGGGGACCGTGGGGAACTCGTGCCGCGTACGAACCTGCACGACGAGGAGGGAGAAGCCGGTGACCGTTCCCGAGGAGAGCCGCCGGAAGACCGACACGACCGACGAGGTGATCCGCGAGGCCGCGCCGGGCGCCGACGACGAGCGCGCCGGTGGTGAGGGGTCGACCATCAGGGAGGCCCTGCAGGACGCCGGCGTCAGGCCCGAGGACTACGAGGAGCGGGACCGCGAGGGGTCCTGACCCGCAGGGATGAGCCGCGCGGCGGTCCGGCGCGGTCCCGTGGGGCGGCCGGGGGGTTGCGACCGGCTCCGCCCCGGCCGTCCCACGGGGCCGTCGAGCCGTCAGGCCGCCGCCTGCCCGTCCACGGGGATGTCCAGCCGGCCGGCCACGGCGGTGAGGGCCTCTCCGAGCGGGAGGGCGACGCGGGTGCGGGCGTGCCGGTCGCCGCGGGTCGGGTCGCGATTGACGATCAGGACCGGCTTGCCGGCCTCGGCCGCCTGGCGGACGAAGCGCAGACCGGACATCACCGTCAGCGAGGAGCCGAGGACCAGCACGGAGGCCGCCTCGCGGACCAGGGAGCGGCAGTGCTCGACCCGCTGGGGCGGGACGTTCTCGCCGAAGAACACCACGTCCGGCTTGAGGACGCCGCCGCAGACCGCGCAGGGCACGACGCGGAAGTCCACCACCTGCGCGTCGGTGAGTTCGGCGTCGCCGTCCGGGTTGATGCCCGCGGCCACCGGCGCGAAGCCCGCGTTGGCCTCCTGCAGCCGCCGGGCCAGTTCGGCGCGCGGGCCGGGGGCGCCACAGGACAAACAGACGACCCGGCCGAGGTTCCCGTGGAGTTCCACGACGTTCTCGCTGCCGGCGGCCTGGTGCAGTCCGTCGACGTTCTGGGTGATCAGCCCCGACAGCAGGCCGTGCCGCTCGAACGCGGCCACGGCCAGGTGCCCGGCGTTGGGGCGGGCGCGGCCGAAGGTGCGCCAGCCCAGATGGCTGCGCGCCCAGTAGCGGCGGCGGGCGCCGGCGTCGGCGACGAAGTCCTGGTAGGTCATCGGAGTGTGCCGGCTCAGGCTTCCGCCCTCCCCCCGGTAGTCGGGGATGCCCGACTCCGTGGAGATGCCGGCCCCGCTGAGCACCAGCACACGGCCGGCGCGCAGCGCGTCGGCGACCGGCTCCAGGTCCGTGGTGGCCGGCGGCAGGTCCTCGTCGGGGGTCCAGCTCAGGGTGGGGCGCATGCGCATGCCGCCAGCGTACGGAACCGCGGCCCGGCGAGGGCCCCGCTCCCCACCGGCTCGCCCCGGTGCCGGGCGCGCTGTCGGCGGGCGGGTGGTCTTGAGGGCGGCACCACGGCGGCGGAGCCGGTCCCCCTGCTCGGGCACCGGCCCCGCTGCCGGGCGGGCCTCCCGCGTGCGTGGTCCTCGGAGCCGACGCCACGGAGACCGGGCGAGGCTGCCCGGTGAAGCCCGGCAAGGCCCGGCGACGCCCGGTCGAGCCCGGTGAGGCCCCTACTCGGCCACCGCCCCCGCCGTCGGGTGCGCCGCCCGCGTCCGGTGCTCCTGGGGGCTCACGCCGTACCGCCGTTTGAACGCGGTCGACAGGGCGAAGGCGCTGCTGTAGCCGACGCGGCGGGCGATGGCCTCCAGGGTGTCGCCGGTGTCGCGCAGCCGGTCCGCGGCCAGGGCGAGGCGCCAGGCGGTGAGGTGGGTCATCGGGGGTTCGCCGACCAGGTCGGTGAAGCGGCGGGCGAGCGCGGCCCGGGAGACGCCGGTCCCGGCGGCGAGGGACGCCACGGTCCAGGGGCGGGCGGGGTCGTCCTGGAGCAGGCGCAGGGCGCGGCCCACGATCGGGTCGGACAGCGCCCGGTACCAGGCGGGCGCCGCCGCCTCGGGGCGCGCGAACCAGGCACGCAGCGCGGCGATGACCAGCAGGTCGAGCAGCCGGTCCAGGACCACCTCCTGGCCGGGTTCGTCACGGGTGATCTCCTCCATGAGGACGGGGGTCAGCGGGCAGCGCCAGGCGTCCGCGGTCAGGCTCAGCAGCGGCGGAAGGGCCTCCAGCAGCGGGGCTCCGATCTCGCCGGGCCACAGGTAGGAGCCGATCAGCATGACCGCGGAGCCGTCGAGCCGGTCGCCCCAGGTGCGCACGCCGAGGTCCATGGAGCCACGCAGGGACGTCCCGTCGGGGTAGCGGCACTCGTCGCCCGGCAGGATCAGGGCCTGGGGGGCGGTGGCGGGGTCGTCGGCGCAGGTGTAGGGGTCTGGGCCGCGCGCGATGGCGACGTCGCCGGGGCGCAGTCGTACGGGCTCCGCGGTGTCCGGGAGGAGCCAGGCGTCACCGCGCACCATCAGCATCACCGACAGCGGGGCGCGGTCCTCGACGCGCACGGCCCACGGCGGTTCCAGACACGCCCGGATCAGGAAGGCGCCCCGCGCGCGGGGGCCCGCCAGCAGGCCTGCGAGAGCGTCCATGGCAGAAGCGTAGACGCGCGCGTATGCGGGTGAGCCGCTCGGGCATGGGCCGGTGGACGGGGCGGCGATTGACTGGGCGTCATGAGGAACACGACGGGTGAGCGGGACACAAGGGGAACGACGGGTGTGGCGGGCATGACGGTGGTGGTGACCGGGGCGTCCGGTCGCAGCGGGAGCCGGGTGGCGCGGGCCGCGCGGGCGGCGGGGATGACGGTGCGGCCGGCGTCGCGGACGACGGGCTTCGACTGGGCGGACCGGTCCACCTGGGCGGGCACGCTGCGCGGCGCGGACGCCGCGTATCTGGTCCACCCCGGGGACGTCGGCTCCCCGGCGGCGGCCGAGGGCGTGGGGCTGCTCGCGCGGGAGGCGGTCGCGCTGGGGGTACGGCGGCTGGTGCTGCTGTCGGCGCGCGGGGAGGACCAGGCGCTGCCGGCCGAGGAGGCGCTGCGCGGGTCCGGCGCCGAGTGGACGGTCGTACGGGCGGCGTGGTTCGCGCAGAACTTCAGCGAGGGACCGCTGGTGGAGGGGTTGCGGCTGGGTGGGGAGCTGGCCTTTCCCGGGGGTGCGGTGCGGGAGCCGTTCGTGGATCTGGCGGACGTCGCGGACGTGGTCGTCGGGGTGCTGGCAGGGGGCGGACGGTATGCGGGGCGGGTGCTGGAGGTGTCGGGGCCGCGGCTGCTGACGTTCGGTGAGGCGGTGGCGGAGATCGGTGCGGCGGCGGGGCGGGAGCTGTCGTACGTGCCGGTTCCGGTGCGGGAGTACGGGGAGCGGCTGGCCGGGTTCGGGGTGCCGCCGCGGGAGGTGGAGCTGCTCGTGGACGTGTTCGCGACGCTGCTCGACGGGCGCAACGAGCGGCTGTCGGACGGGGTGGAGCGGGTGCTGGGCCGCGCGCCCCGGGACTTCGCCGCGTTCGCCGCCGAGGCCGCCGCGGCGGGCGTGTGGGCTACTCCTGCGGCGGCCGGGACTCCCCGTTCGTCTTCTGCGGCGGGTTCTTGACCTGGGCGCGCAGCCGGGACGTGACGTCCTCCGGGGGCAGGAAGCGGGACCAGCGCTCGGGGAACTCCGACGGCATGTCGGGGTCGTCGGGGTCCGGGTCGCCCTCGCGCAGGGCGGCGGCGCGGGCGACGTACTCGGCGACCTGGGCCTGGCGGATCCGCTCGTTGGCGGCGCGGGCGGCGGCGGTGGCGGCGGCCGGCCAGACCCGGTCGATGGCGGCGTTGACGGCCGCGCCGACCAGCACGGCGAAGGCGGACACGCCGATCCACAGCAGTACGGCGACGGCGGCGGCGAGCGAGCCGTAGATGGTGGCGCCCTCGATGGTGTTCGCCAGGTAGATGCGCAGCAGGAAGCTGCCGAGCACCCACATGGCGAGCGCGACCAGGGCGCCCGGGACGTCCTCCACCCAGGGCGAGCGGACCGGTACCGACACGTGGTAGAGCGTGGTGAGGAAGACGATCGACAGGACGATCACCACGGGCCAGTACAGGACCTGCACGACCGTCGTGGACCAGGGCACGACCCGCACCACGGCGTCGGGTCCGGCCACCATCAGCGGCAGCGCGACCGAGCCGATCAGCAGGGCCACGATGAACAGGGCGAACGCCACCAGCCGGGTCTTGACGATGCCGCGGACGCCGTCGAGGCCGTACATGACGGTGATGGTGTCGATGAAGACGTTCACCGCGCGGGAGCCCGACCACAGGGCGAACAGGAACCCTATGGAGACGACGTCGGGCCGGCCGCCGTTCATCACGTCGTCGAGGATCGGCTGCGCTATCTGCCGCACGCCCTTCTCGGACAGGACCGTGCGGGACGCCTCCAGGAGGTTGGCCTCCAGGCTGGAGATGGTGTCGGTGCCGGTCAGGTCGTCGACGTAACCGAGCAGGCCGATAAGGCTGAGCAGCAGCGGCGGCACGGACAGCAGGGTGAAGAACGCGGCCTCGGCGGCGAGGCCGAGGATGCGGTACTCGATGCAGGAGTTGACGGTGTCCTTCAGCAGCAGCCAGGCGGTGCGTCGCTTGGAGACGTTCCGATAGAGGGCACGTGCCCGGTGGAGACGGCCCGGGGGGCCCGCGGGGAGATGACTTGCTGGCTGCACGAGGCAACGGTATCCGCCGCGCGGGCCCGCGCTCACCCTGGTCACTCCGGTTGTCCGGGTGACCGGGCCCGCGGGCGGGGGCCCGGTGCCTTTCGCCCGTCCGTGGGGGTAGGTTCGCAGACATGGCACGCAGCACCCACACGGTGACCAATCAGGCCCCGCCACTGGTCGGCTACGACGTCTTCGGCGCCGACCGTGCCCTCGTGGCCGCCGTCGAACGGCATCTGGATCCGGCCCTGCTGGACGAGGCGATGAGCGAGCTGGGCGCCCTGGGGCGGACCTCGGGCTCGGCGCAGGTGCAGGAGTGGGGCGCCCTGGCCAACGCCAACCCTCCGGTCCTGCGCACCCACGACCGCTACGGCAACCGGATCGACGAGGTGGAGTTCCACCCGGCGTGGCACCGGCTGCTGGGCAAGGGCGTGTCGGCCGGGCTGACCGCGGCCTGGGGGCGGCCCGGCGGTCATGTGCGGCGGGCGGCCGGGTTCCTGGTGTGGACGCAGGTCGAGGCCGGCAACGGCTGCCCGCTGTCGATGACCCACGCGGCGGTGCCCGCCCTGCGCGCGGACCCGGACCTCGCGGCCGAGTGGGAGCCGCGGCTGACGTCGATGATCTACGACCGTGATCTGCGGCCGGCGCCCGCCAAGGCCGGCGTGCTGTTCGGGATGGGGATGACGGAGAAGCAGGGCGGCAGCGACGTGCGGGCCGGCACGACCGTCGCCCGGCCGCTCGCCGAGGCCGGGACGTACGAGCTGACCGGGCACAAGTGGTTCTGCTCGGCGCCGATGTCCGACGGCTTCCTGGTGCTGGCGCAGGCCCCGGAGGGGCTCACCTGCTTCCTGGTGCCGCGGGTGCTGCCGGACGGCACGCGGAACGTGTTCCTGATCCAGCGGCTCAAGGACAAGCTCGGCAACCGGTCGAACGCCTCCGCCGAGGTCGAGTTCGACGGCACCTGGGCGCGCCGGGTCGGCGAGGAGGGGCGCGGGGTGCGGACCATCATCGAGATGGTCGCGGCCACCCGGCTGGACTGCGCGTTGGGCTCGGCGGGGCTGATGCGGCAGGCGGTCGCGCAGGCCGTGCACCACTGCGAGCACCGCTCGGCGTTCGGCGGGAAGCTGATCGACAAGCCGCTGATGCGCAACGTTCTGGCCGATCTCGCGCTGGAGTCGGAGGCGGCGACGACACTGGCGCTGCGGCTGGCCGCCGCCTACGACGACGGGAGCGAGCAGGAGCGGGCCTTCCTGCGCCTCGCGGTGCCGGCCGCGAAGTACTGGGTGACCAAGCGGTGCGCGCCCGTGGTGGTGGAGGCCGCCGAGTGCCTGGGCGGCAACGGCTACGTGGAGGAGTCGGGGCTGCCCCGGCTGGTGCGCGAGTCGCCGCTGAACTCGGTGTGGGAGGGCGCGGGCAACGTCCAGGCGCTGGACGTGCTGCGGGCGCTGGGGCGGGAGCCGCAGGCGCTGGACGCCTACCTGCGCGAGGTCGGCCTGGCTCGGGGCGCCGACCACCGGCTGGACGCGGCGATCAAGGGGCTGCTGACCGAACTGGCCGATCTGGAGGGCGTGGAGGCCCGCGCGCGGCGGCTGGTCGAGCGGCTGGCGACGGTGCTGCAGGGCTCGCTGCTGGTGCGGTTCGCGCCCGCCGAGGTGGCCGACGCGTTCTGCGCCTCGCGGCTGGGCGGCGACTGGGGCGCGGCGTTCGGGACGCTGCCGCACACCCTGGACCTGGCGTCGGTGGTGGAGCGGGCGCGGCCGGTCGCCGGCTGACCGGGAGCACGCCGACAGGGGTGGTGCTGCGCCGACACGGCACCACCCCTGCCACCACTGGCCCGTTGAGGCCACGAGCGCCGCACGGGCGACGCCGGTCAATCTTCAAACAACGTACGGCTGTTCACCAGGGTTGCAGGGGGTTGCAACTTTCCGGTCTCGGTGACCGGACTGTGTCCCTCCGTGACGGACGGGCGGCAGTATGGGACAACCAATGGGGAAGCGACCGGAATGAGACGCCCCCCGGCCTTGACAGCCGGTCGCACAACTGGCCGATCCCGGGAGGACCTTGTGCCGCAGACGCCGCTGGACGTGTCGCAGCTCGCCGCCGTCGACGCCACGCGGGCGGCGCGCATGGTCCGGGAGATGCGCGACGCCGCCCTCGCCGGACGACGCTCACGGCCGGGTCCGCGCCCGGTGATCGAGCAGTCCTGGGACCGGATGCTGCGCGGCGGGGTCGACCCCGAGCGCGGGGCGCGGTCGAGACTGCTGACGCCGGACGAGGTGCGGCGGCGGCGCGAGGAGTCGCCGCTGCGGCATGTGCTGCCGGTGCTCAGGGAGGGGCTGGTCTCGGTCGCGGACGCCGCGCACCACATCATGGTCGTGGCCGACGCGGACGGCAGGGTGCTGTGGCGCGAGGGCAGTTCGGCGGTGCTGCGGCAGGCGGACGGGCTCGGGTTCATGCTCGGCGCCGACTGGCGGGAGAGCGTCGTCGGGACCAACGGGGTGGGGACGGCGGCGGTGCTGCGCCGGCCCGTGCAGGTCTTCGCCGGCGAGCACTTCCTGCGCGCGCACGCCTCGTGGACCTGCGCCGGGGCGCCCATCACGGACCCGCGCGACGGTCGGCTGCTCGGCGTGGTCGACGTCAGCGGCCCGCTGGAGACGGTGCATCCGGCCACGCTGGCCTGGGTGGACTCGGTGGCCAAGCTCGCCGAGGCGCGGCTGCGGGAGCGGCACCTGGCGTCGTTGGAGCGGCTGCGCGCGGTGGCCGCCCCGGCGCTGGCCCGGCTGGCGGGGCGGGCGCTGGCGGTGGACCGGGACGGCTGGACGGCGGCGGTGACGGGGATGCCGTACACCGACCGGGTGGCGATGCCCAAGTCGCTGACGCCGGGGCGGCGATGGGTGCCCGGGCTGGGGGTGTGCGCGGTGGAGCCGCTGGCCGAGGGGTGGCTGGTGCGGCCGACGGACGAGCCGCTGCCGGGCGGTTCCACCCGGATCGTGCTGGACCTCGCGCAGCCGCGCCGCTGTTCGGTGACGGTCTCGGGCAGCGCGGGTTCCTGGACCCACGAGATGAGCCCGCGCCACAGCGAGCTGCTGTTCCTGCTCGCCGAGCACCGCGAGGGCCGCACCGCCGCGCAGCTCGCCGCCGACATGTTCGGCGACCCGGCCCGTACGGTGACGGTGCGGGCCGAGATCTCGCGGGTGCGGCGGTATCTCGGGGGGTTCCTGGAACACCGGCCGTATCGTTTCTGCGACGCCGTCGACATCGCGGTCGTCCTTCCGGCGGACCCTCGGGAGCTGCTGCCCCACTCGACGGCCCCCGCGGTGCGCAGGGCCCGGACCGCCGCGCCGGTATGACCGGGTGATCGTACGGGGAGCGCGCAGGGGCGCGCGTATGGGGCGTACGGGTACGGGCCGGAGTCTTCGGCATATTTGCGCAGTCCGCGTCCGCGACCGTATACGTCTGCCGTAGCATCGCCCTACGGGCCGCCCCACCTGTTCCTCGGTTCAACACTCGAACCGTCGGGCGCAGTTGGCCCGCACCGGGAGGACGAGGTCATGAAGCATCGCGGCAGACACCGTCGGCGCAGGCGCGGCCGGGCCCTGCGCGCGACCCTGGCCGGGACCGCGCTCGCGCTCACCGCGGCGGCCACCCTGATCAGCGCCTCCCAGGCCACGAACGGCACCGACCCCGGCGCCCTGCAGCCGCTGACCTCGCCCGCCGAGACGCGCGCGCTGGAACTGCGTCCGGCGTCCCTGCGGTCCGCCCCCCGGCCGGTGGCGCCCGTCGGCGTCGGCGCCGTCCTCGCGGAAGCCGACCGCACCCTGCGCAACGACGGGGAGTGCACCGGCGCCGAGCGCGCCGCGCTGCCCGTCGAGCCCGCCGCCGCTCGCGCCTGGTGCTGGGGCGAGGCCGACACCGAGGGCTGGCTGCCCGGCGCGGTCACCACCTCGGGGGACGCCGACGACGACGGCCGCTGGGGCGCCGACCGCGTGATCCTCTCCGGCTGGAGCGACGCCGAGGGCGCGGCCCGGGTCGCCTTCGTCGACGCGGGCACCCCGGGCAGGCTCGCCTACACGCTGGTGCCGCTGGTCGTGCCGACGGCACAGGGGCGGGCGTACCGGCCGCTCGAGTCACGGCTGTCCGGCATGGTCTGGTACCAGGACAAGCTGCTGGTCACCGGTGGCGACGGTGAGGCGCTGCACGTCTACGACCTGGACCGGATCGAGCGCACCGGAGTGGGCGCGGCGCGCGGCGACCGGTTCGTGCTGTCCGCCGTCGCCACGTACCGGCTCGGCGGGGACGCCCGGATCGGCAGCCTGTCCCTGGACCGCAGCACCACGCCGGACACCCTGGTCGCCAGCGAGTCCGTGCCGGCCGGCAGCGACCGCCCCACCCGGCTGTGGCGCTACTCCCTGCGCGAGGGCGCCTCGGGCGCCGGGCTGCTGAGCACCAGCCCGAGGGATGCGTACGAGACCCGGGCGGCCGGGGTGCGGGGCGTGCTCGCGCGCGGGTCCGACTGGTACCTGGCGCGCGCGGCCGACGGGCACGACGGCAACGGCACGCTGTGGCGGCAGGACGCCGAGGGGGCGCGGGCGGCGCGCTGCGGGACCGACGAGACGTATCTGTGCTGGAGCGGCCCCGCGCAGCCGCTGTCGTACTGGGCCGAGACGGGCGAGGTCTGGTCCCAGTCGGGGCGGATGCTGTTCTCTCTGCCGCTGGCCAGGATCGACAGGTCGCTGGGATAGATGATTCTCTGACCGGTATGACCAACATTCCCGTGACCACCTGGTCCCTGGAGCAGACCGCGCCGAGCGACCTGCTGCCGGCCGCCGCACCCGAGGGCGACGTGCGGATCGTGCGCGCCGAGGTGCCCTCCCCGGAGCTGAGCCGCTACCTCTACGCCTCGGTCGGCGGCGACATCCGCTGGACCGACCGGCTGGGCTGGACGTACGCGCGGTGGCGGGAGTACCTGGAGCGGCCGGGTGTGGAGACCTGGGTGGCGTACGACCGGGGCACGCCCGCGGGCTACGTGGAGCTGGAGGCGCAGGACGAGGGCGCGGTGGAGATCGTCTACTTCGGCCTGATTCCGGCCTTCCGCGGCCGGCGCATCGGCGGGCACCTGCTGTCGTACGGGACCGCGCGCGCCTGGGACCTCGCCGAGCGGTGGCCCGGGCTGACGCCGACCAAGCGGGTCTGGCTGCACACCTGCACCAAGGACGGCGAGCACGCGCTGGCGAACTACCGGCGCCGGGGCTTCACCCTGTTCGACACCAAGGTCGAGGAGGAGACGGACGCGCCGACGCCGGGCCCGTGGCCGGGCGCCTACCCCGTCTGACCTGCTACGACAAGACGGCGTTCACGCCATGTGACCGACACCACCCTTGTCCCGCCATGTGGGACAAGGGTGTCCGCATCGCGGACGAAGCTGGACTGTGTTCAGATCGGCGTGACACGCTGCCGTCATGCCTGGAACTGGAATTGCCTTGGTGAGTCGGCGGCACGTCGACCTCGGCCGCATGTCCAGCGCCATCTGTCCGGCGAGCTGAGCTGCGCCCATCGGTGGCTCTGAGCCACGGGCCCGCATCGCCGTAACCCGCGTACAGCCTCCCTGCGCAATGACGCGCACGTATGCCTCCATGCGCCCGTATGCGCTGGTCAGAGCCGCATTCCCGCCTGTCCCGAAGGACGTAGAAACCATGGCCGCCAACCCGCAGAACCCTGCCGCCGCGACTCCCCGCCGCAAGGTGAGCCGTCACCGCGGCGAGGGCCAGTGGGCCGTGGGTCACTTCACCCCCCTCAACGGCAACGAACAGTTCAAGAAGGACGACGACGGTCTCAATGTGCGGACACGCATTGAGACGATCTACTCCAAGCGCGGTTTCCACTCCATCGACCCCAACGACCTGCGCGGGCGGATGCGCTGGTGGGGCCTGTACACCCAGCGCAAGCCCGGCATCGACGGCGGCAAGACGGCCGTGCTGGAGCCGGAGGAGCTGGACGACGAGTACTTCATGCTGCGCGTCCGCATCGACGGCGGCCGGCTCACCACCGAGCAGCTGCGGGTGATCGGCGAGATCTCCCAGGAGTTCGCGCGCGGCACCGCCGACATCACGGACCGGCAGAACGTCCAGTACCACTGGATCCGGATCGAGGACGTGCCCGAGATCTGGAACCGCCTGGAGGCGGTCGGCCTGTCCACCACCGAGGCATGCGGCGACACACCCCGTGTGATCATCGGTTCGCCGGTCGCGGGCATCGCCGAGGACGAGATCATCGACGGCACCCCGGCCATCGAGGAGATCCACCGCCGGGTCATCGGCAACAAGGCGTTCTCCAACCTGCCCCGCAAGTTCAAGTCCGCGATCTCCGGCTCCCCGCTGCTGGACGTGGCGCACGAGATCAACGACGTCGCCTTCGTCGGCGTGGTCCACCCCGAGCACGGTCCCGGCTTCGACCTGTGGGTCGGCGGCGGTCTGTCCACCAACCCCAAGATCGGCGTCCGGCTCGGCGCCTGGGTCCCGCTGGCCGAGGTCCCGGACGTCTACGAGGGCGTCATCTCCATCTTCCGCGACTACGGCTACCGCCGGCTGCGCAACCGCGCCCGGCTGAAGTTCCTGGTCGCCGACTGGGGCCCGGAGAAGTTCCGCCAGGTGCTGGAGGACGAGTACCTGGGGCGGGGGCTCGTCGACGGCCCCGCGCCCGCCCAGCCCGTCGAGCGCTGGCGGGACCATGTCGGCGTGCACCGTCAGCAGGACGGCCGCTTCTACGTCGGCTTCGCCCCGCGCGTCGGCCGCGTCGACGGCGCCACCCTCACGAAGATCGCCGAGCTGGCCGAGGCGCACGGCTCGGGCCGGGTGCGCACCACCGTCGAGCAGAAGATGATCGTCCTCGACGTCGAGGAGTCGCGGGTCGACTCCCTGGTCGAGGGCCTGGAAGCGCTGGACCTCACGGTCAGCCCCTCCCCGTTCCGGCGCGGCACCATGGCCTGCACCGGCATCGAGTACTGCAAGCTCGCCATCGTCGAGACCAAGGCACGCGGCTCCGCGCTGATCGACGAGCTGGAGCGCCGCATCCCGGACTTCGACGAGCCCATCACCATCAACCTCAACGGCTGCCCCAACGCCTGCGCCCGTATCCAGGTGGCGGACATCGGTCTCAAGGGTCAGCTGGTCCTGGACGACCGCGGCGAACAGGTCGAGGGCTACCAGGTGCACCTGGGCGGCGCACTCGGCCTGGAGGCCGGCTTCGGCCGCAAGGTGCGCGGTCTGAAGGTCACCTCCGAGGAACTGCCCGACTACGTGGAACGGGTCCTCAAGCGCTACCGGGCCGAGCGTGAGGAGGGCGAACGTTTCGCCGCCTGGGTGGCCCGCGCCTCCGAGGAGGCCCTGTCATGAGCGAACGCGCCGCGCCCTTCTACTGCCCCTACTGCGGCGACGAGGACCTGCGGCCGAGCGAGGAGGGCCCGGGCTCCTGGGAATGCGGGGCGTGCAGCCGCGCCTTCCGCCTGAAGTTCCTCGGACTGCTGGCCCGCGGGCCCCGGCACGACACCACGGGAGGGGACGAGACATGACGACGGTTCAGGACCGGCACACCGGCGCCGACCTCAAGGCGCTCGCCGAGCGGGCGGGACGCGACCTGGAGGACGCCTCCGCGCTGGAGATCCTCCAGTGGGCGGCCGACACCTTCGGCCGGCGCTTCTGCGTCACCTCCTCGATGGAGGACGCCGTCGTCGCCCATCTCGCCTCCCGGGTGATGAAGGGCGTCGACGTGGTGTTCCTCGACACGGGCTACCACTTCGAGGAGACCATCGGCACCCGCGACGCGGTCGAGGCCGTGATGGACGTCAACGTCATCACCCTCACCCCCGCGCAGACGGTCGCCGAGCAGGACGCCGAGTACGGGCCCAAGCTGCACGACCGCGACCCCGACCTGTGCTGCTTCCTGCGCAAGGTCAAGCCGCTGGAGCAGGGCCTCGCCCGCTTCGACGCCTGGGCGACGGGGCTGCGCCGCGACGAGTCCCCGACCCGGGCCAACACCCCGGTCGTCGCCTGGGACGAGAAGCGGCAGAAGGTGAAGATCTCCCCGATCGCCCGCTGGACCCAGGACGACGTGGACGCCTACGTCACCGAGCACGGCGTGCTCACCAACCCGCTGCTCATGGACGGCTACGCCTCCATCGGCTGCGCCCCCTGCACCCGCCGGGTCCTGGAGGGCGAGGACGCCCGCGCCGGCCGCTGGGCGGGGCGGGGCAAGACCGAGTGCGGGCTGCACGGATGACGGCCGCCGAGGCTGCGCGCACGGCGTCCGCGGCCGCGCCCGTCACCGCCGTCCACCATGCGAACACTGCGACCCAGGAGACACACGTGACGACCGGAGCCACCGTCTGGCTCACGGGTCTGCCGAGCGCCGGCAAGACCACGATCGCCTACGAGCTGGCCGGCCGGCTGCGCGCGGAGGGCCACCTCGTCGAGGTGCTCGACGGCGACGAGATCCGCGAGTTCATCTCGGCGGGCCTCGGCTTCAGCCGCGAGGACCGGCACACCAACGTGCAGCGCATCGGCTTCGTCGCCGAGCTGCTCGCCCGCAACGGCGTCAAGGTGCTGGTGCCGGTGATCGCGCCGTACGCCGACAGCCGCGACGCGGTACGCAAGCGGCACCAGGCGAACGGCACCGGGTACCTCGAGGTGCACGTGGCCACGCCGGTCGAGGTGTGCTCCGTGCGCGATGTGAAGGGGCTGTACGCCAAGCAGGCCGCGGGCGAGCTGACCGGGCTGACCGGGGTGGACGACCCGTACGAGGAGCCCGAGACGCCCGACCTGCGCATCGAGTCGCAGCACCAGACCGTCCAGGAGTCCGCCGCCGCGGTGTACGCCCTGCTCAGCGAAAGGGGACTGGCATGACGACGACCGTCGCCACGGTCGGGGAGGGTACGGACACGCCGTACGCCCTCTCGCACCTCGACGCCCTCGAGTCCGAGGCGGTGCACATCTTCCGCGAGGTGGCGGGCGAGTTCGAGCGGCCGGTGATCCTCTTCTCCGGCGGCAAGGACTCGATCGTCATGCTGCATCTGGCGCTGAAGGCGTTCGCGCCGGCGGCGATCCCGTTCTCGCTGCTGCACGTGGACACCGGGCACAACTTCCCCGAGGTCCTCGACTACCGCGACCGCACGGTGGCCCGGCACGGGCTGCGCCTGCACGTCGCGTCCGTGCAGGACTACATCGACCGCGGTGTGCTGCGTGAGCGCCCCGACGGGACCCGCAACCCGCTGCAGACGCTGCCGCTGACGGAGAAGATCCAGAGCGAGAAGTTCGACGCCGTGTTCGGCGGCGGGCGCCGCGACGAGGAGAAGGCGCGGGCCAAGGAGCGGGTGTTCTCGCTGCGGGACGAGTTCTCGCAGTGGGACCCGCGCCGCCAGCGGCCCGAGCTGTGGAACCTCTACAACGGCCGCCACGCTCCCGGTGAGCACGTCCGCGTGTTCCCGCTGTCCAACTGGACCGAGCTGGACGTGTGGCAGTACATCGCCCGCGAGGGCATCGAGCTGCCCGACATCTACTACGCGCACGAGCGTGAGGTGTTCCGGCGCGGCGGGATGTGGCTGACCGCCGGTGAGTGGGGCGGGCCGAAGGAGGGCGAGACCGTCGAGAAGCGGCTCGTGCGGTACCGGACGGTGGGCGACATGTCCTGCACCGGCGCGGTCGACTCCGACGCCGACACCATCGAGAAGGTGATCGCCGAGATCGCCGCCTCCCGGCTGACCGAGCGCGGCGCGACCCGCGCCGACGACAAGCTCTCCGAGGCCGCGATGGAAGACCGCAAGCGCGAGGGGTACTTCTAACCATGAGCACGACCACGACCGAGGAGCTCTCGGCCACCACCCTGCTGCGGTTCGCCACCGCCGGCTCCGTCGACGACGGCAAGTCCACCCTCGTCGGCCGCCTGCTGCACGACTCCAAGTCGGTCCTCGCCGACCAGCTGGAGGCCGTCGAGCGGGTCTCGGCCAGCCGCGGCCAGGAGGGTCCCGACCTCGCGCTGCTCACCGACGGCCTGCGCGCCGAGCGGGAGCAGGGCATCACGATCGACGTGGCGTACCGTTACTTCGCCACGCCCAGGCGGCGGTTCATCCTCGCCGACACGCCGGGCCACGTGCAGTACACCCGCAACATGGTCACCGGCGCCTCCACGGCCGAGCTGACGGTCATCCTGGTCGACGCGCGCAACGGCGTCGTCGAGCAGACCCGCCGCCACGCCGCCATCGCCGCCCTCCTGCGCGTCCCGCACGTCGTCCTCGCCGTCAACAAGATGGACCTCGTCGGCTACCAGGAGAAGGTGTTCGCGGCGATCGCCGAGGAGTTCACGGCGTACGCCACCGAACTGGGCGTCCCCGACGTCACCGCGATCCCGATCTCCGCGCTCGAGGGCGACAACGTCGTGGAGCCGTCGGCGCACATGGACTGGTACGGCGGCCCCACCGTGCTGGAGCACCTGGAGACCGTCCCGGCCGCGCACGACCTCACGCACTGCCACGCGCGACTGCCCGTGCAGTACGTGATCCGGCCGCAGACCGCCGACCACCCCGACTACCGCGGCTACGCCGGGCAGATCGCGGCCGGCACCTTCCGCGTCGGCGAGTCCGTGACGGTCCTGCCGTCCGGGCGGGCGACGAGGATCGCCGGCATCGACCTGCTGGGCGAGCCGGTCGACGTGGCGTGGACGCCGCAGTCGGTGACCCTCCTGCTGGAGGACGACATCGACATCTCCCGCGGCGACCTGATCGTGCCCAGCAAGGACGCCCCGCCGACCACGCAGGACATCGAGGCGACCGTCTGCCACGTCGCCGACGCCCCGCTCACCGTCGGCCACCGGGTGCTCCTCAAGCACGGCACCCGCACCGTCAAGGCGATCGTCAAGGACATCCCCTCCCGGCTCACCCTCGACGACCTGTCCCTGCACCCGCACCCCGGACAGCTCGTCGCCAACGACATCGGCCGGGTCAAGGTCCGCACCGCCGAACCGCTCCCCGTCGACTCCTACGCCGACTCCCGCCGCACCGGCTCCTTCATCCTGATCGACCCCGCCGACGGCACCACCCTCACCGCCGGCATGGTCGGCGAGTCCTTCGCCTCCCCGGAACCCGTCCGGGACGAGACCGAGGACGACGGGTGGGACTTCTGACCACGCACCACGCCCGGGGCAGCGGGCGGAGGAGAGCGGCGCGACGCGCGCAAGGCACGCGATGCCTGCGATGTGCGTGAGGGCGCACGCGCATCGCCCGCGCGCCCTCGCCCGCCGCCCGCGCCCCCGCGCCAGCGAAGATCCGCCGACATCCCGGCCACGACCCGACAGAACGTGACCGCCGGGCCTACGAGAGGAAACCCTCCCGTGCCTGCCAGCACCGCCCTCCGCCGCGGCCTCGCGGCCGTGGCCGTCCTGCCCCTGCTCGCCCTCGCCGCCTGCGGCTACGGCTCGCAGGCCCAGGACGTGCCCGCGCAGCAGGCGATCGCCCCGGGCGCGAAGAAGACCGACGGCCTGGACTCCGTCCGCATCGGCTACTTCGGCAACCTGACCCACGCGACCGCGCTGGTCGGCCGGGAGCGGGGCTTCTTCCAGAAGGAGCTGGGGGCGACCAAGGCGGAGTACGCGACGTTCAACGCGGGTCCGTCCGAGATCGAGGCGCTGAACTCGGGGTCCGTCGACATCGGCTGGATCGGCCCCTCCCCCGCCGTCAACGGCTACCTCAAGTCGGGCGGCAAGAACCTCAGGATCGTGGGCGGTTCGGCGTCCGGCGGCGTCAGGCTGGTCGTCGACCCGGAGAAGATCAGGTCCGTCGAGGACGTCAAGGGCAAGAGGATCGCCACCCCGCAGCTCGGCAACACCCAGGACGTCGCGTTCCTGAACTGGGCGAGGGAACAGGGCTGGACGATCGACGCGGAGAGCGGCCGGGGCGACGTCTCCGTCGTGCGCACCGACAACAAGATCACCCCGGACGCCTACAGGTCCGGCTCCGTCGACGGGGCCTGGGTGCCGGAGCCGACCGCCTCCAAGCTGGTCGCCGAGGGCGCGAAGGTGCTGCTCGACGAGGCGGACCTGTGGCCGGACGGGAAGTTCGTGATCACCACCGTCGTCGTGTCGCAGACGTTCCTCCAAGAGCACCCGAAGGCCGTCGAGGCGGTGCTGCGGGCCTCCGTGCGGACCAACCGGTGGATCACCGCCCACCCCGCCGAGGCCAAGGCGTCGGCGAACCGGCAGCTGGAGGCGGACACCGGCAAGCCGCTGCCGGCCGAGGTCCTGGACCCGGCGTGGGAGTCCATCGAGGTCACCGACGACCCGCTGGCCGCCACCCTCGAAACCCAGGCGGAGCACGCGGTGAAGGCCGGACTGCTGGAGAAGACCGACCTGACCGGCATCTACGACCTCACGCCGCTGAACAGGGTGCTCGCCGCCGAGGGCGAACCCACCGTGGACGACGCCGGTCTCGGCGTCGCGTCGTAAGCCCGGATCCCCAAGACAGTTACAGGAGGTGACGACCATGGCCACCACCCTCGCCAAGGCCGCCGACGGCACCGAGACGGTCACGCACGCCGCGCGCATCGAGCACGTCTCCAAGTCGTTCGCGGGCCCCGCCGGGCAGCAGCTCGTGCTGGACGACATCAGCCTCGATGTCGCTCCCGGCGAGTTCGTCACCCTCCTCGGGGCGTCCGGCTGCGGCAAGTCCACGCTGCTCAACCTGGTCGCGGGCCTGGACCGGCCGAGCGCCGGCTCCATCACCACCGACGGCCGCCCGGCGCTGATGTTCCAGGAGCACGCGCTGTTCCCGTGGCTGACCGCCGGCAAGAACATCGAACTCGCGCTGCGGCTGCGCGGCGTGCCCAAGGCCGACCGCCGCGACCGGGCCGAGGAACTGCTCGAACTGGTCCGCCTCAAGGGCGCGTACGGCAAGCGGGTGCACGAGCTGTCCGGCGGCATGCGCCAGCGGGTGGCGATGGCCCGGGCACTGGCGCAGGACAGCAAGCTGCTGCTGATGGACGAGCCGTTCGCGGCGCTGGACGCGATCACCCGCGACGTCCTGCACGACGAGCTGACCCGCATCTGGGGCGAGACCCGGCTGTCGGTGCTGTTCGTGACGCACAACGTGCGCGAGGCGGTGCGGCTCGCGCAGCGCGTGGTGCTGCTGTCGTCCCGGCCGGGCCGGGTGGCGCGCACCTGGACGGTGGACATCCCGCAGCCGCGCCGTATCGAGGACACCGCCGTGGCGGAGCTGTCCCGAGAGATCACCGAGGAACTGCGCGAGGAGATCCGCCGCCATGGCCAGCACTGACACCCCCGCCGCCAAGGACAAGGGCGGCGCCGCGGGCGACCTCGCCGGTCTGGAGGCGGGCCTCGACGCGCTGGAGACGGTCCAGACGAGCCGTACGCCACTGCGCACGACCCTGGTCCAGAAGGTCCTGCCGCCGGTCACCGCGATCGCGCTGGTGCTGCTGGTGTGGCAGGCGCTGGTCGGGTTCGGCGTCGTCGACGACCCGAGCAGGCTGCCCTCCCCCTCCGACGTGTGGGGCGAGGTGGAGCACGCCTGGCTCCAGGGCACGCTGTTCGACTACATCTGGACCAGCGTCTCGCGCGGCCTGCTGGGCTTCCTGCTGGCGCTGGCCATCGGCACGCCGCTCGGGCTGCTGGTGGCGCGGGTGCGGTTCGTGCGGGCGGCGATCGGGCCGATCCTGTCCGGCCTGCAGTCGCTGCCGTCGGTGGCGTGGGTGCCGCCGGCCGTCATCTGGCTCGGCCTGAACAACTCGATGATGTACGCCGTCATCCTGCTCGGCGCCGTCCCCTCCATCGCCAACGGCCTGGTGTCCGGCGTGGACCAGGTGCCGCCGCTGTTCCTGCGCGCCGGGCGCACGCTGGGCGCGACGGGGCTGCGGGGCACCTGGCACATCGTGATGCCGGCCGCGCTGCCCGGCTACCTCGCCGGACTGAAGCAGGGCTGGGCGTTCTCCTGGCGGTCGCTGATGGCCGCCGAGATCATCGCCTCCTCCCCGGAACTGGGCGTGGGGCTCGGCCAGCTGCTGGAGAACGGCCGCAACACCAGCTCGATGTCGATGGTGTTCCTCGCCATCCTGCTCATCCTGATCGTCGGCATCGCCATCGACCTGCTCATCTTCAGCCCGCTGGAGCGGCGGGTGCTGCGCAGCCGCGGCCTGCTGGTCAAGGCCTGATCGAGGTACGTCATGTCCCGTCCGGTCCTCCTCGTCATCGCCCACGGCAGCCGTGACCCGCGGCACGCCGCGACCGTGCACGCCCTCGTGCAGCAGGTGCGGTCGCTGCGCCCCGGCCTGCGGATCGAGACGGGCTTCCTCGACTTCAACATCCCCTCCGTGCGGGGCGTGCTGGAGTCGCTGGCGGCCGTGGGCGTCCGGGACGTCGTCGCGCTGCCGCTGCTGCTGACCCGCGCCTTCCACGCCAAGGCGGACATCCCCGCCGTGCTGCGGGAGGCGCCGGCGCGGCTGCGAATCCGGCAGGCCGAGGTGCTCGGACCGTCGCCGCTGCTGCTGTCCGCGCTGGACCGGCGGCTGTACGAGGCCGGGCTGACGCCCGCCGACAAGTCCTCGACCGGGGTCGTGCTGGCCTCGGCGGGGTCCACCGACCCGGAGGCGATCGCAGTGATCGCAGAAATCGCGCGGGAGTGGCGGCACACCGGTTGGTGCGCCGTGCGGCCTGCGTTCGCCTCCGCATCCCTTCCGCGCACCGAGGACGCCGTGCGCCTGCTGAGGGCCCTCGGCTGCGAGCGGGTGGCGGTCGCCCCGTATGTGCTGGCGTCCGGCTTTCTGCCGGACCGCATCGCACGGGGCGCCGCCGGTGCGGACGTGCTCGCCGACGTCCTCGGACCCGCGCCGGAGGTGGCGCGGGTCCTGCTGGACCGCTACGAGGCGGCGCGGGCGCCGCTGCGGGCGGTGGTGGGGGCCTGACGACTCACGCAGTCGTGGCCGCCTGACGGCTCGCAGCCGTGGCCCGGGACAGCCGGGCTTGAGGGCTCGGGCCGTGGTGGAGGGCCGAAGGCTCAGGAGCCGGCGCAGGTGAGGTTCGCCGGCGCCGCCGAGCCGCCGCTGACCACGAACCCGAACGTGGCGCCGGCGCCGGGTGCGACGGAGCCGTTCCAGGCGGTGTTGCGGATCGTGACGGTGCCGCTGGTGCCCGTGTTCTGGCCGTTCCAGACCTGGCTGAGGGTCTGGCCGGAGGCGAGGGTCATGCCGACGCTCCAGCCGCCGAGGGCGGTGGTGGAGGTGTTCCGGACGGTCACCTCGCCCTGGTAGCCGCCGGACCAGCTGTTGACGATGCGGTGGGCGGCGGTGCAGGAGTCGCCGGTGCCGCCGGTGGATCCGCCGGTGGTGGTGCCTCCGGTGGTCGTGCCGCCGGTCGTGGTCCCGCCGGTCGTGGTCCCGCCGGTCGTGGTCCCGCCCGTCGTCGTCCCGCCGGTGGTGGTGCCACCGCTCGTGCCGCCGTCCGTCAGGGTCGGCGTGGTCCAGTCCCGCCACTGGGACAGCGAGCCCGACTTCGACGGGGCGACGCGGAACACGCCGGGTGCGCTGCCCGTCTGGCGCAGGAACTTGCCGATGCTCTGCTGCAGCGGCGTCCGCCACTCCGGCCGGACCGCGCAGTGGGTGCCGTCCTGGACGTCGGACCAGTAGGAGATGTTGCTCCCCGCGCCGAGGGCCTTGTAGACCTCCGCGCCGCCGAGGGCCGCCACGCTGCCGGAGCGCGCGCCCAGCCACTCGATGTGCGGGTTCTCCATCACGAGGAGCCCGCGCGGCGCGACCATGGCGACGATCTGGTGCGTGTCCACCGGGAGCCCGGCCGGGTTGCCCGTGTACGAGCCGAACGCGTCGCCGAGCCACGGCTGTTCGGAGTAGGCGCTGCTCAGCGGCTGGGCGCCGCTCTCCCCGGGGACGCCCCGGAAGATGTTGGTGCCGCCGCTGCCCGACTCGATCGGCATGGTCAGGGCGATGCGCTGGTCGAACGCCCCCGCCACGAACGCGCCCTTGCCGTAACGCGAGCAGCCCGTGACGCCGGTGGCGTCGGCCCGCAGGATGCCGCCGCCCGACTGCTCGATGACGTCGATGATCCGGCTCACGCCCCACGACCACGCCATCAGCAGCCCGGTGCTGCTGGAGGCGCCGTAGATGCTGTAGAAGGCGCCCTGCTTGTTGCTGCGCGGGGTGCCCTCCCGGCCGACCGTGGTGGGATCGAAGCTGACGACGGCGGCGCCGGAGGCCTTGATGGTGGCGGTGTCCGCGCCCAGCCCGCCGAGGACGACGACGGCCGGGAAGGGGCCCGTGCCGCTCGGCAGGTCGACGGTCGCCGAGAAGCTCGCGCTCCGGCCCTGGTCGGAGACGTTCACGGTGATGCCGGTGCGCGACACCGTGCCCGTGACGCTGCCGGGCTTCGCCGGCTTCTGCCCGTAGACGGACCGCTCCGCCAGCTCCCGGATCTCCGCCCGGCGGCACCGCCAGTCCGACGTGCTGGTGATGCGGGTGCCGTTCATCCGGGTGAAGGGGTCGGGCAGCTTGGAGTTGGCGGCCGGCGAGCCGGAGGACACGGCGCAGTCGGCGCCGTCGTCCTCGACGCCCGCTGCCGCCGCCGCTACGGCAACCAGCCGGTCGGCGCCCCGGTCCCGCGGGACCAGCACGGCGGCCGCCAGGCTCGCGACGGCCGCGAGGACGGCGACGGCCCATGTCCAGGGCCGATATCGAGACATGCGCATGGAGGACCTCCAGAGGCCGGGGTTGCGGGAGCGCTCCCAGGCTAGGAAGGGGTCTTGGGCATGACAACAGACCCGACAGGGCCGCGTCAGGTTGGCTCTTTCCGATCGTTCGCCGGAAGCCGAAGGGTGCGCCGCCACCAGCGACGACGAGCCTGAAATCGCTCTCGGACGACTGTCCGGAGCCCTTCCGTTCCAGAAACTTTCGGCCAGGCGGCGAAAGTTTCGACCCTCTCAGCCCGCCGCCTCCCCCGTCATCTCCACCAGCTTGACGACCGTGTTCCAGTTCCGGGTGGTGGCGATCAGGCCTTTGTTCACCCGTGGCCTGGCGAGCGCCTCGGCGAGCCTGGACCGGCCGAGGCCGTTCGGCGCGTACAGGTACAGGGCGCGGTCGCCGAGCCGGAACTCCTCGGGCCGGAAGGCCGCCTGGTCGATCTCCGCGAAGCGCGCCGCCTCGACGGGCGCGGAGAAGTACGTGACGTGGAGTTGCTTGGCCTCGAGTTCGGCGGCCGGGAAGGGGCAGGCCTCGGCGATCGCGCGCAGATAGGCGTGGCTGCGCACGATCACGTCGACCGCGAATCCGAACCGCTCCGCGATCGCCCGCTCCAGCCCGGCGGCGAGGGACTCCTCGTCGCCGTGGTCCGCGGTGAAGACGGCCTGGCCGCTCTGGAGGTGGGTGCGCACGCCGGTGTGGCCGAGACCTTCGACGAGGACGCGCAGTTCGGCCATCGGAACCTTGCGGTTGCCGCCCACGTTGATGCCGCGCAGCAGTGCCGCGTAGGTCGTCGTCATGGGGACCACCCTAGAGCCCGAGTACCCAGATAGATGTAGGGGACCGGCGGCCCGGCGTCCTCCCCAAGGGGGAGGTCAGGGGGGCCGATGAGAGGACCCGGGGGCCGGCCGCTTCACCGGACGGTACGACGCCATTCCTTTATGCGGGCCATAGCTTCGGAGAGGAAGGTGACGGCAGGGGGCTGTCACCGCTCACGAGGGGCAGCCCGTCATGGGGAACGGCAGCAACACACGCGTGCGGGGATTCGCCGCCCGGGCCGGCGGATGGAGCGCCCGGCACCGCTGGGCGGCCGTCGGGATCTGGGTGCTTTTCGTCGTTCTGGCAATGGGGCTCGGCTCGGCCGCCGGCCGGGTCGACGTCAAGGAGAGCGACCAGCTCAGCGGCGAGATACACACCGCCGCCAAGATCCTCGAGGACGCCGGGATCGAGGAGCCGGCCAGCGAGACCGTGCTCATCCAGTCGAAGGACGGCAGCGTCAAGGCCACGGACCCCGAGTTCCGGGCCGCCGTCACCGACGTCGTCGAGGCCGTGGAGGCGACCGGCGAGGTCGCCGACGTCACCACGCCGTACCAGACCAAGACCATTTCGCGGGACGGGCTCAGCGCGCTCGTCCAGTTCGACATCCGCGGGGAGTCGGACACCGCCGGCGAGCGGGTCGAGCCGGTGCTGGAGGCCGTCGAGAAGGTCCAGAAGAGCCACGAGTCGCTGCGGATCGAGGAGATCGGCGGCGCGAGCATGATGAAGACGTTCGACGACGCGTTCGGCGACGACTTCAAGCAGGCCGAGTACTCGGCCGTGCCGGTGGCCCTCGGCATCCTGCTGATCGCCTTCGGCGCGCTGGTCGCGGCGCTGCTGCCGGTGCTGCTGGCGATCACCGCGATCATGGCGACGATGGGCCTGATGGGCGTGGTCAGCCATGTGATGCCGATGAGCGACACCGCCAACTCGGTGATGCTGCTGGTCGGTCTGGCCGTCGGCGTCGACTACTGCCTGTTCTACCTGCGCCGTGAGCGCGAGGAGCGGGAGGCCGGCCGGGACGCGCAGACCGCGCTGCGGATCGCCGCCGCCACCAGCGGCCGGGCCATCGTGGTCTCCGGCGTCACGGTGATCGTGGCGATGGCGGGCATGCTGTTCACCGGGATCGCCGAGTTCGAGGCGATGGGCCTGGCGTCGCTGATGGTCGTGGGCGTCGCCATGGTCGGTTCCGTCACCGTGCTCCCGGCGCTGCTGTCGCTGCTGGGCGAGCGGGTCGAGAAGGGCAGGATTCCCTTCCTGCGCCGCCGCCGTCAGGGCACGGACAACGGCAGCCGGTTCTGGACGGCCGTGCTGAAGGGCGTGCTCGCCCGCCCGGTGATCTCCGTCGTGGTCGCGGCCGGCGCGCTGCTCGCCATCGCCGCTCCGGCACTCGGCATGAAGACCCAGAACCTCACGCTGGACCAGGAGTTCGGCGACTCGCTGCCCATCGTGCAGACCTACAACCGCGTCAACGAGGCCTTCCCGGGCGGCTCCGAGCCGGCCGAGGTGGTCGTCAAGGCCGACGACATCAACGCCCCCGAGGTGCAGTCGGCGCTCGCCGACTTCCGTGAGCAGGCGGTCAGTTCGGGCGCCTCGCAAGGCCCGGTCGAGATCAAGCTGAACGACGAGCGGAACGTCGCCTTCGTCTACGTCCCCCTGGTCGGCGGCTCCGACCTCGACAAGGCGGGCGCGAGCCTGGTCAAGCTGCGCGACGAGGTGCGGCCGGCCACCCTCGGCAAGGTCGACGGCGTCGAGGCGCCGATCACCGGTCAGGTCGCCGGGTCCCACGACTTCAACGACCAGCTGACCGGCGCGGTGGTCCCGGTGTTCGCCTTCGTCGTGGTGTTCGCCTTCCTGCTGATGCTGCTCTCCTTCCGCTCGCTGACGATCGCGGTCACCTCGATCGTGCTGAACCTGCTGTCGGTGGGCGCGGCCTACGGCATCCTGGTCGCCGTCTTCCAGCACGGCTGGGGCGCGTCCCTGGTGGGCGCGGAGGGCGTCGGCGCCATCATCAGCTGGCTGCCGCTGTTCCTCTTCGTGATCCTGTTCGGCCTGTCGATGGACTACCACGTCTTCGTGGTCTCCCGGATCCGCGAGGCGCGGCTGCGGGGCCGGACCACGCGGGACGCCATCACGCACGGCGTCGTGACCACCGCGGGCGTCGTGACCAGCGCCGCGGTGATCATGGTCGCGGTGTTCGCGATCTTCGGCACGCTGTCCATGCAGTCGATGAAGCAGATGGGCGTGGGCCTGGCGGCGGCGGTGCTGATCGACGCGACGGTCATCCGCGGTGTGCTGCTGCCGGCGGTGATGGCGCTGCTCGGCGAGCGCAACTGGTACCTGCCGAAGTGGATGAACCGCCTGCCGGACCTCACCCACGACGAGTCGGCCGAGGCCGTGATCGAGGAGCGGCGCCCGCCGGCCGTGGAGGGCGAACGGGTGGGCGTCTGACACCCGCCGGTCCCGGCACTGGTGACCTGAAAGGCCGGTGAGCCGGAGGCTCGTATGCGGCAGGGGCTCGTCGTTCCGGGGGGATCGACGAGCCCTTCGCCGTGTCCGGGGCGGCCGGCGGTACGCATGGGGGCGCCTCGCCCGGCGGGGCGCCCCCATGGCGTCTACCGCCCCGGCAGCTCCGCCTCGATCAGGTCGGCCGCCCGCCGCGCGCCGCCCTCGCGGGCCATCTCGGCCTGAATCTCCTTCAGGCGGCGGGCCACTTCCGGGTCGTCGACCAGGGCGAGGGCGGCGGCACGGAGGTTCTCGGCGGTGGCCTCGCCGGCCGGGACGTGGCGGGCGACGCCGAGGGCCTGGAGCATGTCGGCGTTGCCGAACTGGTCGACCGCCTGCGGGACCGCCACCATCGGGGTCGCCGTCGCCAGTCCCTCCTGGCTGCCGCCCGCGCCGGCGTGGGTGACGAACAGGTCGGCCCGGCGCAGGACGGCGAGCTGCGGCACCCAGGACCGCACCTCCACGCCGTCCGGCACCTCCCCCAGCTCGGCCGGATCCACATGCCGGCCGATCTGGAGCACGGTGTGCCAGCCGGGCAGGTCGCCGAAGGCCCGCACGCACGCGCGGTAGAACTCCGGCCGCTTGGTGAAGGCGGACCCGAGCGACACCAGCGCCACCTTCTCCGCGCCGACGGGCCGCCGCCAGTCGCCCTCCGCGCTCCGGTCGCCCTGGCAGGCGCCGACGAACGTGTACACCCTCTCGTCCACCCGGTCGGCGTGCGGCTGGAGCGCCCTCGGGATGAGGACCAGCGAACGGGCGGGCCGGGCGACGAACCGGTCGGGGTGCTCGGTGATGCCGTTCTCCTCCAGCCAGGCGTGGAAGCGGGCGTAGTAGGCCCGGCCGCGTTCGGTCTTCTTCGGCTCCGCCCACATCGGCTCGGCGACCTCCTGCTCGTAGCCCTCCCAGGCGACCAGGTTCGGCGACAGGGAGATCGCGGGGACGCCCCAGCGGTGGGCGAGGACCCGCGCCGGGTAGGCGGTGATGTCGTGCAGCACGAGGTCGGGCTCGTCCCCGTCGTACGCCGCGAGCAGCTGGGGCAGCGCCTGGATCGCGTCGTCGAGGAACGGCTCGACGTTGTCCAGCAGCGTGGTCCCCCACGCCGAGGGGTCGTCGTCGGGGCCGGGCAGGGTCGAGTGCCACGGCCTGGGCTCGGCGCCGGTCGCGGCGACCTTCTCGGCGAAGGCGGGCGGGATGGCGTACGTCACCCGGTGCCCGCGCGCGACGAGTTCGCGGATCACCTCGAGGCTCGGGTTGACGTGGCCGTGCGCGGCGATGGAGAACATGGCGATGTGCGCGGGAGTGGTCATGCCGTCGAGACTATGCGAGACGATACGTCTCGTCCAGTAAATGGGGTGGCAGACTTTCCGAGACGACGGAGACGACGGACAGCCGACACGGCCGGCGGACGCACGACGGACGACTCGGCCGGCCGCCGCACGACCGACGTACGACCGACGACACGCACGTCGGACGGACAGGGGGCGGACGGCGGACGGGCGACCGACGCATGGCGGACGACGGACGACCGACGCCGGACGGAAAGGCGGACGCATGGACGAGGCACGGGCGCGGGACGTGCTGGCCTGGGCCGGGGTGCTGCCCGGCCCGGCGCGGGACGCACGGCTGCTCTCGCTCGGCGAGAACGCGGTCTTCGCCGCCGGCGACCTGGTCGTCAAGGTGGGCCGCGACGCCGAGCTGCTCGACCGCGCGCGCCGCGAACTGGCCGTCGCCCTGTGGCTGGCCGAGGAGGGCGTGCCCGCGGTCCGGGCGGCCGAGCCCGAGCCGGTGCTGGTGGAGGGCCACCCGGTGACGGTCTGGCACCGCCTCCCCGACCCGGTGCGCCCCGCCGGGCCCCGCGATCTCGCCGGGCTCCTGCGCATCGTGCACGCACTGCCCTCACCCTCCTTCGGCCTGCCGCCCCGTGAGCTGCTGGGCGGGGTGGAGCGCTGGCTGCGGCTCGCCGGGGACGCGATCGACCCGGCCGACGCGGCCTATCTGCGCGAGCGGCGCGACGGCTTCGCGGCGGCCGCGGCGGCTCTCGTCCCGCACCTGCCGCCGGGCCCCGTCCACGGCGACGCGCTGCCCCGCAACGTCCACGTCGGGCCCGACGGACCGGTCCTGGTGGACCTGGAGACCTTCTCCGCCGACCTGCGCGAGCACGACCTGGTGGTCATGGCCCTCTCCCACGACCGCTACGGGCTGCCCGCCGAGGCCTACGGCGCCTTCACCGAGGCCTACGGCTGGGACGTGCGCGCGTGGGAGGGCTGCGCCGTACTGCGCGGCGCGCGCGAGACGGCCAGCTGCGCCTGGGTCGCCCAGCACGCGCCGGGCAATCCCAAGGCGCTGGCCGAGTTCGAACGCCGGGTGGCGTCGCTGCGGGACGGGGACACGACGGTGCGGTGGTATCCCTTCTGACGGTTCCTCGGGCACTCCCTCGGGGAACCGCCGGCCGTCCTGCGAAGGACCTCGGGGGCGAGCCGCACCGGCGTCACACGGGCGATGCCGACTGCGCCCTCGCGGGCGCGGCGACCGTGCGCCGCAGCCGCCGGACCGGAGCCGTCGCGATCAGCGCCGCCGCGCACCCGGTGCTCATCACGGCGGCGAGCAGCAGCAGTTCCCGGACGCCCACGACCGAGCTGGCCGGCCCGGCCACGACCTGCCCGAGCGGGACGGCGAGGATCGAGCCCGCGATCTCGTACGCGGATATCCGGTTGAGCTTGTCCTCGGGGATCTGGGTCTGCACGGTCGTAGCCCACTGCACGCCCCAAAACGCCCAGCCGATGCCGCCGACCGCGTAACCGAGGAGCACCGGCCACAGCGCGAGGTCCGGGGCGAGCCCCGCGGCCAGCGGCATCATCGGGAAGAGGAACATCGCGACGGCCCCGCCGAGCAGCGGCCGCGCGGGCCGGACACGGATCGCCGCCAGCCCGCCCAGCACGCAGCCCGCGCCGAACGCGCCCTCCGCGTAACCGAAGGCGGCGCTGCCGTGCTCACCGGTGATCGAGGCCGCGCCGAGCGGCGTGACCGGGCCCCAGACGAACACGCCGAGCACCCACCAGATGAGGATGACGGCCCACAGCCAGGACCGGGACCGGAACTCCTGCCAGCCCACCCGCAGGTTCTCCAGAGTCGACGCCGAACGGTCGACGGTGTACGGCCCGAGCCGCAGCGCGAGCAGGCACAGCCCGCTCGCCCCGAACGTGCCCGCGGCCACCGCGAACGCCCACGCCGGCGAGAACGCCGCGAGCAGCCCGGCGAGCGCGGGACCGGCCATGGTCGAGACGCCCTGGGCCACCCGCAGCACCCCGTTGGCCTGCTGCGCGTCGGAGGCGACCTGCGGGACCAGGCCGTTCACGCCCGGCTGGAACATCGCGGTGGCCAGACCGCCCAGCGCCGTCACGCCGATCAGGAACCACAGTTCGGGGCGCCCGGCGGCGAAGGCGAGCGCGGTCGCTCCGATGAGCGCGCAGCGCACCGCGTCCGCACCGATCATCACCGGCCGCGGATGGATGCGGTCCGCGAGGACGCCGCCGAACACCACGAACAGGGCGAAGGACCCCATCCAGGCGCCGAGCGCGTATCCCACGGCGCTCACCCCGTAGCCGAGGGCCAGCATCGCCACGGACAGGGTGACGGGCAGCATCGCGTCGCCGAGCAGCGACGCGATGCGCGCCACGAAGTAGAGGGCGAAGTTGCGCGTCCACAACGGCCGTCCGTCCACCGTCGGCCGGTCGGCCGGGCCCACCGCCTCGGCCTTCTCGGTCACGGCGCCGCCCGGCTCGGTCTCCGCGCCATCGCGCCCCACGGGTCCCACGTGCCCACCCCAACACCAGTGCTCGGTACGGCTCCCACGGAGCCCGGTACCGCTCATGGTGGCCATGCCGCCCTGCGGACAGCAAGGTCTATACCTATGTCCCGGGCAGGCGCTCCCCTCGCCGGCTGTGGCCGCTCATGGCCACGGTCCGCTCCCCCGCGGCCGGTCAGACGGTCTTCGCCGGGGCCGCGTGCGCCGCGTCCGTCTCCCCCGCGGCTCTGGGGATGAGCGGCCAGGCCGACTCGACCACGGCCGCCGGGTCCGCGGTACGCCGCAGATACGCCTGCAAGGACGCCGACTGCTCGGCCGCCGCGCGCACCTGGAGGTCGTGGAGGTCTTCCAGGGACATGGCCGCCACGGACCGGTGCCGCTCGGCCATGCGACGCACCACCTGGGCGGCGGCCACCGCATCGGCTCGCGCGTCGTGCGCGTCGTCGAGCGGCACGCCGTAGTGGGCGCACAGCGCGTGCAGGGCCCGCCGGCCCTTCCGGTACTTGTCCACATGCTTGTCGATCACGAGCGGATCGACGACCGGCAGAGGTCCGTCGCCGAGCCGCTCGCTGAGCGACGCGACGCCGTGCCGCCGGCACTCACGGTCGAGCAGGGACAGGTCGTAGCGGGCGTTCATCACCACGAGCGGGATCCCCGAGCGCATGCCCTCGGCGACGGCCCGCGCGATCTCCTCGACCGCGGAGCCGGGCGACGCTCCCCGCGCGCGGGCGTGATCCGTCGAGATGCCGTGGATCGCCGACGCCTGCTCCGGTATCGCCACCCCCGGATTGAGCAGCCAGGTGCGCTCCTGAGCCACGCCGCCGCCCGGATCCAGCCGCACGACCGCCGCCGTGACGATGCGGTCGGTCTCGACATCGGTGCCCGTGGTCTCCAGGTCGAAGGCCAGCAGCGGCCCGCTGCTCCAGCCCATGGGCGGTCCCCCTTCTTGTGGTGCTTTCCCCCAGTGGTTCCCACGATCGCACGCACCACTGACAATCGGAGGATCGCGTTCCGCTCAACCCCCGGACACGCCCGCCCACTGACGCCATTTCAGGACACAGGACGCGAATCAGCCCACGCCACCTCGAACTCCTCGCGGTACGTGGAGAAAAGCCCGCCTTCTTCCGCATCGCCCGACTTGAGCACCCGACTGCCGTTGCGCAGCACCAGCACGGGCGCCTCCATGCCCCGCGCCCGGCGCAGATAGGACTGCACGACCGCCACGCCGTCGGCCCCGTCGCCGTCGACCAGGTAGGCGGTGAAGCGCGGCGTCTCGTCGTAGACCTGGATCTCGAAGGCGCCGGGGTCGCGCAGACGGGCCCGCACGCGGCGCATGTGCAGGATGTTCATCTCGACGGCCCGGCTCAGTTCGCCCCGTTTGATCCCGAGTTCGCGCTCGCGCCGTTTCACCGCGCCGGAGGCCGGGTTGAGGAACAGCAGCCGCACCCGGCAGCCGGCCTCCGCGAGCCGTACCAGGCGGCGTCCGGAGAAGTTCTGCACGAGCAGGTTGAGGCCGATGCCGATCGCGTCCAGCCGGCGGGCCCCGCCGAAGATGTCCTCGGCCGGGAACCGGCGCAGCAGCCGCACCCGGTCGGAGTGGACGGCCACCACGTCCGCGTACCGGTCGCCGACCAGGTCCTCGACCGCGTCCACGGGCAGCCGGCGCGCGGAGGGCACGTCGCCGCCCGCGCCGAGGATCTCCAGCAGCCGCGCGGAGGCCCGTTCGGCCTGGCCGAGCACCGCCTCGGACAGCGCCCGGTTGCGCGAGACGACGTTGCGGGTGACCTCCAGTTCGTCGAGGGCGAGTTCGACGTCCCGGCGCTCGTCCACGTACGGCTCGAAGCAGGGCCAGTGCTGCACCATCAGCTCGCGCAGCTGGGGCAGGGTGAGGAAGCTGAGGACGTTGTCGTCGGCCGGGTCGAGCAAGTAGCCCTTGCGGCGGCTGACTTCGCGTACGGCGACCGCGCGCTGCACCCACTCCTGGCCGGCCGGGCCGGCGGCTGCGACCACCCAGTCGTCGCCGTGGACGGGTTCGTAGATGGGGCGCAGCACGGCGGCCACGACCGCGCGCAGCCGCTGCTCGACCAGGTTCAGCCAGATGTAGGCGCGGCCTGCGCGCTGGGCGCGGGTGCGGACCTCGTGCCAGGCGTCGGCGTCCCAGTCGAGCTCCGGGCCGATGGAGTGCGTCTCCATCGGACGGGCCAGGGACGACACCGTGCCGGGCGGGACGTCTGCGGAGTCGTTCCCCTCGTGACCGTCGTCACCAGAGGGCAGCTCCAGGCCTCCCGAGCCCACCCGCGCACCGCCTTCCGCTCCCCCGAGCACTCCCCTTGTCAATGATCAAGGAAGCCTACTCCGGTAGCGGCGGGCGGTGCAGCCGGATGCACAGGCTCGTTTCCAACTTGCCCGTTCGCGCGCACCGTTCCGGTCCGCCGGTGCGGAGGAAGTGAGCGGATTCATGGCGGCGACGTCACGCGGGGCGCGGCACAGCGGTGGTTTCCTCAGTTTTGGGCAGACTCGAAGCGGCAGACGGAAGCCAAGGCGCACCCACCGACACGGCACACCTGAGAGAGTCGTATCCATGCAGGTCTGGCCTGGAGAGGCATATCCGCTCGGCGCGACGTACGACGGCGCCGGCACGAACTTCGCGGTCTTCACGGAGGCCGCCGACCGAGTAGAGCTGTGTCTGCTGCACGACGACGGCTCGGAAACCGCGGTGGAGCTGCGCGAGAGCGACGCGTTCGTGCGGCACGCGTACCTGCCGGGCGTCATGCCCGGACAGCGGTACGGCTACCGCGTGCACGGCCCGTACGCCCCGGAGCGCGGGCTGCGCTGCAATTCGGCGAAGCTGCTCCTCGATCCGTACGCGCGTGCGATCAGCGGCTCCATCGACTGGGGTGAGGAGGTGTACGGCTACCCCTTCGGCTCGCCCGACGAGCGCAACGACCTGGACTCGGCCCCGCACACGATGACCTCGGTCGTGGTGAACCCGTACTTCGACTGGGGCGACGACCGGCCGCCCCGCACCGAGTACCACGAAACGGTGATCTACGAGGCCCATGTGAAGGGCCTGACGATGACCCACCCGGAGCTGCCGGAGGAACTGCGCGGCACCTATGCGGCGCTCGCGCATCCGGCCGTCATCGAGCATCTGACGAAGCTCGGCGTCACGGCCCTGGAGCTGATGCCCGTACACCAGTTCGTCAACGACCACCGTCTGGTGGACATGGGCCTCAACAACTACTGGGGCTACAACACGATCGGCTTCTTCGCCCCGCACAACGCCTACGCCTCCTGGGGCGACCGCGGGCAGCAGGTGCTGGAGTTCAAGTCGGCGGTGCGGGCGCTGCACGAGGCGGGCATCGAGGTCATCCTCGACGTGGTCTACAACCACACCGCCGAGGGCAACCACCTGGGCCCGACGCTGTCCTTCCGGGGCCTGGACAACCCGTCCTACTACCGCCTCGCGGACGACCCGCGCTACTACATGGACACCACGGGGACCGGCAACTCGCTGCTGATGCGGTCGCCGCACGTCCTCCAGCTGATCATGGACTCGCTGCGGTACTGGGTCACCGAGATGCACGTCGACGGCTTCCGCTTCGACCTCGCGGCCACGCTGGCGCGGCAGTTCCACGAGGTGGACCGGCTGTCGTCGTTCTTCGACCTGGTGCAGCAGGACCCGGTCGTCTCCCAGGTGAAGCTGATCGCCGAGCCGTGGGACGTGGGCGAGGGCGGTTATCAGGTGGGCAACTTCCCGCCGCTGTGGACGGAGTGGAACGGCAAGTACCGCGACACCGTGCGCGACCTGTGGCGGGGCGAGCCGCGCGCGGTCGGGGAGTTCGCCTCCCGGCTGACCGGCTCCTCCGACCTGTACCAGGACGACGGACGCCGGCCGCTGGCCTCGATCAACTTCGTGACCTGCCACGACGGGTTCACGCTGCACGACCTGGTGGCGTACAACGACAAGCACAACGAGGCCAACGGGGAGGACAACCGGGACGGCGAGAGCCACAACCGCTCCTGGAACTGCGGCGTCGAGGGCGACACCGACGATCCGGGTGTGCTGGAGCTGCGGCGCCGGCAGATGCGCAACTTCATCGCCACGCTGATGCTGTCCCAGGGCGTGCCGATGATCAGCCACGGGGACGAGTTCGCCCGCACCCAGCGCGGCAACAACAACGCCTACTGCCAGGACAACGAGCTGGCGTGGGTGCCCTGGCCGGACCCCGGCCAGCCGGCGGACGAGCTGCTGGAGTTCACCCGGGCGATGGTGTGGCTGCGCCGGGACCACCCCGTCTTCCGGCGGCGGCGCTTCTTCCACGGGCGGCCCGTGGAAGGCACGCACGACGACCTGTCGGACATCGCCTGGTTCACCCCGGAGGGCCGGGAGATGACCCAGCGGGACTGGGAGTCGGCGCGGGCGTCCGCCCTGTCGGTGTTCCTCAACGGCAACGCGATCTCCGAGCCCGGCCCGCGCGGGGAGCGCATCACCGACGACTCCTTCCTGCTGATGTTCAACGCCACCCACAAGGCGCTGGACTTCCTGGTGCCGGCCGATCACGGGCGGCAGTGGCAGGTGGTCGTCGACACCGCCCGCGCGGACGTCGTTCCGCCGGGCACGGGCCCGAAGGTGCAGGGCGGGGAGCGGCTGACCCTGCCCGAGCGCAGCCTGACGGTGCTTCAGCGGCCCGTCTGACGCGGCGGCCGGCCGGGGTGCGCGGCGCCCCGGCCGACCGCTCCGCATGCGCCCCGGCCGGTCACCTCGTGCGCGTCCCGTCCCCTCACGTCGTCCACGCCCCGTCCGGTCGTCCCGGAGCCCGGCCGGTCACCCCGTAAGGGGGTGTGATGACAGGAAAGGCGGCCGGGCGGGTACGTAGCCTCACATGACACCTGAGCGTCCTCACCCCGTGCTGCCCACGGCCACCTACCGGCTCCAGCTCCAGCCAGAGTTCCCCTTCGGGGCCGCGGCGGCGGCCGTGCCGTACCTGGCCTCGCTCGGCGTCTCGCATCTGCACCTCTCCCCCGTCCTGGAGGCCGTGCCGGGTTCCCTGCACGGCTACGACGTCACCGACCACGCGCGCGTGCGCGCGGAACTCGGCGGCGAGGAAGGGCTGCGCGCCCTGTCCGCCACCGCGCGGGAGCACGGTCTGGGGCTGGTGCTGGACATCGTGCCCAACCACATGGCGATGGCGCCCCGGCACAATCCGGCCCTGTGGGAGGTGCTGCGGGAGGGCCCGAAGTCGCCGTACGCGCGGTGGTTCGACGTCGACTGGGAGGCCCAGGGCGGGCAGCTGCTGCTGCCGGTGCTCGGCGGGCCGCTCGGGGAGGTGCTGGACCAGCTGGAGGTCGACGGCGACGTCCTGCGCTACCACGACCACGCCTTCCCGCTGCGGGAGGGCACCGAGGATCAGCCGCTGCCGCAGCTGCTGGACGCCCAGTGGTACCGCCCGGTGTGGTGGCGGCTGGCCCGCACCGAGCTGAACTACCGCCGCTTCTTCAGCATCTCGGAGCTGATCGGGGTCCGCGTGGAGGACCCGGAGGTGTTCGAGGCCACCCACGGCAAGATTCTCCAGCTGCTGCACGACGGGGTGATCGACGGCCTGCGCGTCGACCACCCCGACGGACTCGCCGACCCGACCACGTACCTGCAGCGGCTGGACGAGGCCACCGGGGGCCGCTGGACGGTCGTGGAGAAGATCCTCGCCGACGGGGAGCGCCTGCCCGCCTCCTGGCCCGTCGCGGGCACCACCGGCTACGACGCCCTGCGCCACGTCGACGGGCTGTTCACGGACCCCGCGGGCGCCGGGGAACTCCTCGGCCAGTACCGGCGTTTCGCGGCACCGCAGACGGACCGGGGCGGGCAGTGGGAGGCGACGGTGCGGCGGGCGGCGTACCGGGTGCTGGAGCACGAGCTGGCCGCCGAGACGGACCGGCTGACGCGGGTCGCGCACCGGCTGTGCCTCGCCGCTCCCGATCCCGCGCTGCGCGACCGGGCCCCCTGGGCGCTGCGCACCGCCCTGCGCGAGCTGCTCGTCCGGATGGAGGTCTACCGCCCCTACACCGCGCAGGACGCGGCGCGGCTCGTCACCGAGGAGGCCGCGGCCGAGGCCCGGGCGGCCTTCGTCGTGCCCGAGGAGGCCGGCGCGGTCGACGTCGTGCGCGGACTGCTCGCCGGGCGGTACGGCGACGGGCCGGACCACACGGAGTTCCGCACCCGGTTCGCGCAGACCGCGTCCGCGCTGCGCGCCAAGTCCGTCGAGGACACCGCGTTCTACCGCTACGTGCCGCTGCTGTCGGCGACCGAGGTCGGTGGGAACCCCGGCGCGCCCGCCGTCCCGGTGGAGGACTTCCACGCCTACTGCGCGCGCGTGCAGCGCGACTGGCCCGGCACCGGGACCGTCGTGTCCACCCACGACACCAAGCGCAGCGCCGACGTGCGCGCCGCCCTGGCCGTGCTCACCGAGTGCCCGCAGCGGTGGGCGGACGTGCTGGCGGAGGTCACCCGCACCGGCGAGGGCGTGCCCGACCCGCAGCTGGCGTGGGCGGCCTGGCAGACGGTGTTCGGGCTCGGACCCGCGGAGCCCGGGCGGGTGGAGCAGGCGCTGCTCAAGCATGTGCGCGAGGCGGGCCTGTACACGAGCTGGACCGAGCAGGAGCCGCCGTACGAGGACGCCGTGACGGCGTTCGTGGCGGACGGTCCCTGCGGGCCGCCGGCGGCGCACGTGGCCGCGCTGCGCGAGGAGCTGGCCCCGCACATCGCCGCCAACGTGCTCGGCACGGCGCTGGTCCATCTGACGATGCCGGGCGTGCCCGACCTGTACCAGGGCACGGAGGCCGAGTACCGGGCGCTGGTCGACCCGGACAACCGGCGGCCCGTGCGGTACCCGCCCGAGGCCCCCGGCGACAAGGGGGCGGTGACCGCGGCGGCGCTGCGGCTGCGCCGGCGGCGGCCCGAGGTGTTCGGCGACGCGGCGACGTACGCCCCGCTGGCGGCGGAGGGCGCGTCGGCGGGGCACTGCGTGGCGTTCACGCGCTCGGGCGAGGTCGTCACCGCGGTCACGCGCTGGTCGCTGCGGCTGGCGCGGGCGGGCGGCTGGCGGGACGCGCGGCTGGCGCTGCCGCCGGGGCGGTGGACCGACGTACTGGACCGGGAGCGGGAGTTCGCCGGTGAGGTGCGCGTGGCGGAGCTTTTCGCGCGGCTGCCGGTTTCACTTCTGGAACGGACGGGCTGAACCGGGGCTTCCGCGTTGACAGCGGTGCGAAGCCGTGGGGTACTGCGGGTGCGAGGGCCGGGCGGAACGCGACGGGGGTGAGTCTGCTGGCGGAGCTGCGCTATCCCACGGTGCCGGAACTGGTCTCGTCGGCCAGGGCGCTCGCCGCGCGGCAGCCCGCCCTGTGCGCGCTGCGGCAGATCGGCCGCTCCCGAGCGGGACGGCCCCTGCACCTGCTGTCCGTGGGCCGCGCGCGGCGCGCGGTGCTGGTCGTCGCGGGCGCCCACGCCAACGAGCCCGCCGGCGGCCCGACCCTCCTCGCGCTCGCCGAGCGGGTGCTGGAGGAGCGGCCGCTGCGGGACGGCACGTCCTGGCACTTCCTGCTGTGCGCGGACCCGGACGGGGCGAGCCTGCACGTCACACCCGCGCCGCGCAGCCTGCTCGACTACCACCGCGGCTTCTTCCGGCCCGCCGGCCCCGAGCAGCCGGAGTGGTCCCCGGCCGTGCTCCCGCCGGACCGGCTGCCGCCCGAGACCCGGGCGCTGACCGGCGTCATCGACGAACTGCGCCCGTACCTCCAGGTGACCCTGCACGGCACCGACCTGGGCGGCAGCTGGGTGCAGCTGACCGAGGACATCCCGGGCCTGGCCGAGCCGTTCGCCAAGTCGGCGGCGGAGCTGCACATCCCGGTGGAGACGGGCGCCTCGGACGCCGCGGGCTGGCCCGTGTCGGGTCCCGGCGTGCACGTGATGCCCGCGCCGGGCTCACGGCTGCCGTACCCGAGCCTGCCGGACGACGCGCGGCACAGCACCTGGTACCACGCGCACCGGTACGGCGGTCTGACGGCGGTCGTGGAGGTGCCGATGTGGGCGAGCGACCTGGTGGACGACGTGGCTCCGCATCCGGCGCCGGCCGAGGCGATGCGGCGTCTGGCGGCCCGGCTGGTGCGGGACGCCCGGGAGGTGGACCGGGTGCTCCGCGACGCCCTGCCGCGCCTGGAGGGCGCCGACGGTCCGCTGCTGCGGGCGGCGCGGTGGGTGCTGGAGCTGGCGCCGGGCCTGGCCGCGGACTGGCGGGACACGCCGCCCGCCGACGACACGATGGCCTACGTCGGCAGCGTGGACGCGTTCGCGCGCCGGCTGCCGCTGCGGGCGGCGGCGATGCTGCTGCGCGTCCTGCGTGAGACCGACGACCGCGCGGCGCCCCGCCTGGAGCGCCTCGTCGCCGAGTGGAGCGACTCCTTCGCCGAGCGCTTCCGGGCGCGCTGGGTCCCGCTGGAACACCAGATCGAACACCAGTCCCGTACGGTCGTGGCGGCGGCGCTGCACGCGCGGGAGCGGTCGGCCTGAGCCGGCCGGCGCGGACGCACGGCGGCGCCGCCCACCGGCTCCCCGGTGGACGGCCCGGCCGCACCGGGCCCGGCGGCTGCCGTGTCCCGCCGGCGGGCGGCAGCCGCGGGACGCGCCCGCGCGGGACACGCCCGCGCGGGACACGCGACCACGCACAACCGGACGCCGCGCAGGCGGCGGACGACACGCGGCGAGGACGACGACCCGGCCGGCCGAGGCGGGCGCACGACGGCGCCGCCCACCGGCTCGCCCGTGGGCGGCCCGGACGCACCCGGACGCACCCGGACGCCGCGCGGGCGGCGACGGCCCGCGGCCCGGCTCCTCCACGGTCGGGGGCAGCGCGGGAGGGACCGCGGGGCAACGCCTCCGCGGCGCCGTCGGCCCGCCTCGTGCCGGTCGGCCCGTCCATGTGCAGATGGTCTCCGTCCGGCCGGTCACGCGGCGCCGGCGTGCGTCAACGGCTCCGCGGCGAGCCCGTCCGGAACCCCGCCCCGGCCCCCGAACGGCTCAGGCCACCGCCAGCCGGTACGTGACCTGCCCGAAGCCGACCTGGTCGCCCTCGCACACCACGACGGCGCCGACGACCCGTCGTCCGTTGACCGTGGTGCCGTTGGTCGAGCCGAGGTCGCGCAGCACCCATGCCCCGCCCCGGCGGCTCAGCTCGGCGTGCACGCGGGAGACGGTCTCGTGGGCGAGTCGCAGGCCGTTGCCGGGGTCGCGGCCTATGCGCAGCGGGTGGTCGTCCGCCGGATGCGGCAGCAGCAGCTTGGGCAGCCGCTCGGCCCGCCAGGCGCGCCGCACCCGTTCGCCGAAGCCCGACACGGCCGCCACCGCCCCCACGGCGCCGAGCACCAGCCGCGAGGCGCGCGACTCGGTGGGCAGGTCGGCGGTGAGGAGGGCCAGTTCGTCGGACCGGCGGGCGGCGAGCGCCAGTTCCATGCGCCGGACGAACGTGTCGTGGGACAGCCGCCCCATGGCGACGCCGTCGCGCAGCGCCTTCAGCGCCTTGTCGCGCTCCGCGTCGGACAGCCGCGCGGGGTGCACCGGGAACTCGAAGGACGACGTCACACCGGTGATTGTCGGTCAGTGAACGCCGGGTGTCCAGAAATCGGGGAATCGGCCGCCACGCGCGCGTACCGGGCGACAGCGGACGCAAAAGGGGGTATTCACAAGCGCATTGATCGTGTGGGAACGACGATGGTCCGGCCGGGCGGCAAGCCGTCCGGCCGTGTCCCGGTGGAGCGACGAAGGGGAACCGTCCGTGCAGTTCGAGGTGTGGGCACCGCAGGCCGAGCGCATGACCCTCCAGTGCGACGGCGTCACGAGCGCGATGGAGCGCGATCCGGCGCGCCCGGGGTGGTGGACCGGGCAGGCGCCGGCCGGCGACGGCAGCCGGTACGGCTTCGCGGTGGACGACGGGCCGGTGCTGCCCGACCCCCGCTCGCGCCGGCAGCCGGACGGCCCGGACGGGCTGAGCGCGGTCGTCGACCACGCCGGGCACGCCTGGCGCGCCGACTGGGCGGGACGTCCGTTGCCGGGGGCGGTCCTCTACGAGCTGCACGTGGGCACGTACACCCGCGAGGGCACCCTGGACGCGGCGGCCGAGCGGCTCGACCACCTCGTGGAACTGGGAGTGACGCACGTCGAGTTGATGCCGCTGTGCCCGTTCCCGGGACGGCACGGCTGGGGGTACGAGGGGGTGTCGCTGTGGGCGGTGCACGAGCCGTACGGCGGCCCCGCGGCCCTCATGCGTTTCGTGGACCGGGCGCACGAGCTGGGGCTCGGCGTGGTGCTGGACGTGGTGCACAACCACCTCGGTCCGTCCGGGAACTACCTGCCCGCGTTCGGCCCGTACTTCACCGACCGGCACCACACCCCCTGGGGCGTCGCCGTCAACCTGGACGCGCCCGGCTCCGACGAGGTGCGGGCGTTCCTGATCGGCAGCGCGCTGGCGTGGCTGCGGGACTACCGGATCGACGGGCTGCGGCTGGACGCGGTGCACGCGCTGGTCGACACGCGCGCCCTGCACTTCCTGGAGGAGCTGTCGGCGGCCGTGGACGAACTCGCCGCCGAGACCGGGCGCCCGCTGTTCCTGGTCGCCGAGTCCGACCTCAACGACCCGCGGCTGATCACCGCCCGCGAGGAGGGCGGCCTCGGGGTGCACGCGCAGTGGAACGACGACCTCCACCACGCCCTGCACACGGCGCTGACCGGCGAGTCCCAGGGCTACTACGCGGACTTCGCGCGCGCCCCGCTGCGGGCGCTCGCCAAGACGCTGACGGGCGGCTTCTTCCACGACGGCACGTACTCCAGCTTCCGGGAGCGCGCGCACGGACGCCCGCTGGACCGCTCGCGGGTGGCCGCGCACCGGCTGCTCGGCTACAGCCAGACCCACGACCAGATCGGCAACCGGGCGCAGGGGGACCGGCTTTCGGCCCTGGTCTCCCCCGGTCTGCTGGCCTGTGCCGCCGCGCTGACGCTGACCGGGCCGTTCACGCCGATGCTGTTCATGGGCGAGGAGTGGGGCGCGGGCACGCCGTGGCAGTTCTTCACCGACCACACCGACCCGGAGCTGGCGGAGGCCGTACGGCGGGGCAGGCGGCGGGAGTTCGCGGCGCACGGCTGGGCGGAGGAGGACGTGCCCGACCCGCAGGACCCGGCGACGCGGGAGCGGTCGTGCCTGGACTGGTCGGAGCCGGAGCGCGAGCCGCACGCGCGCCTGCTGGACTGGTACCGGCGGCTCGTCGCGCTGCGCCGGGAGCAGCCCGACCTGACGGACCCGGACCTCTCGGACATCAAGGTGGCGTACGACGAGGAGGCACGGTGGCTGGCCTTCCGGCGCGGTGACGTGTGCGTGGTCGTGAACTTCGGGCTGTCGGAGGCGGAAGTCCCGCTGGGGGCGCGGCCGGTGGAGGTGCTGGCGGCGTGGGAGCCGGTGGCGGGCCCGGACGGTGACGGGGTGCTGCGGGTGCCCGGCCGGTCGTGCGTGGTGGTGGCGCAGCCGTAGGGGGTCCGGGGGCGCGGGGGCGCGCGCCCCCGCCCTTGCCGGGTGTCACTGCGCGTCGTCGTCCTCGCGCAGCTCCGTGACCCGTTCCAGGAGGATCGGCTCCCAGGCGTTCCGCAGCCTGCGGCGCAGTCGCGGCAGGTCGGCGGGGACCGGGGCTTCCAGGGCCTCGGCCAGGGCGACGACGCTGTCGCAGCGGGCCAGCCACAGGCCGCGCAGGCACGGGCGGGCCGCGTAGCCGGCGAGGGTGGCGGCGCGGACGGCGGCCGGGGAGCCGACGGCCTGGGCGAGGCCCGCGATGTCCTCGGCCGGGTCGCCGAGGACGGCGTCGGCCCAGCCGAGCACGCCGCGCACCCGGCCGTCGGCGCTGACCACGAGGTGCTCGGCGGTGAGCGCGTGATGGACGAGGACGGCCGCGCCGGGCTGGGCGGCGAGCTGGGCCGCGGCCGGCGCGGCGAGCTGCTGGAGCCGCGCCGCGTCGAACTCGTCGGCGGCGGCCAGGCGTTGCGCGGCCCGTCCGGCGGCCCGGCGCAGGGCCTCCAGGGAGCGCGCGGCGACCCGGGGCACGCCGAGCGCCTCGGCCTGCCGGGCGGGGACCTCGCGCAGCCCGGTGAGCAGTCCGGCCAGGTCGGCCTCGCCGAGGGCGGACACGTCGTGCTCGGCCGCCGAGGCCCCGGGGACGCGGGTGTCGAGGGTGTAGCCCAGGCCGGGCGCCCAGTCCCCGTGGGCCACGCTGACCGGCACGGTGACGGGGACGTGCGCGCGGACCAGGTCGCGCAGCCGCAGCTCGCGGCGGCGGCGGACGGCGGCCTCGCGGTCGTGGGCGAGGCGCAGCACATGGCGGGAGCCGACCCACCAGGCGGCGTGGCCGCCGTCGTCCGCGACGGGGCGGACCTCGGGGCCCGCCGAGTCCGCCGCGCCCTCCTTGAGCAGGGAGCGGACCAGTCGGCGGACGGTCTCCGCGGTGGGTGTCGGTGCCTGGGTCATGATCGGATCGTCGTCACTCGGGTCTTAGTGGTGCGGCGGGGCTGCCGCGGGCCTCCTGGCGTCCGGGTTCCCTACTCCACTATGACCATCTCGCGCGTGGTGTCGTTCAGCCTCCGGCCGCCGTCCTCGGTGACGGTCACGATGTCCTCGATGCGCACCCCGAACCGGCCGGGCAGATAGACGCCGGGCTCGACGGAGAAGCACATGCCGGGCACCAGAGGCCGCTCCTCGCCCTCGATCATGTACGGCGGCTCGTGCGTGGTCACGCCGATGCCGTGCCCGGTGCGGTGGATGAAGAACTCCCCGTAACCGGCCGCCGTGATGACCGCGCGGGCGGCCCGGTCGACGTCCTGGCAGGCAGCGCCCGGCCGCACCGCCCGGAAGCCGGCCTCCTGGGCCTCGCGCACCAGGTCGTGCACCCGCCGCTCCTCGTCGGTCGGCGGGCCGACGTGGACGGTGCGGGAGGTGTCGGAGCCGTAGCCGTCCTTCAGGCCGCCGAAGTCGAGGACGACCATGTCGCCGCGTTCGATGACCCGCTCGTCGGCCTCGTGGTGCGGGTCGGCGCCGTTCGGGCCGGAGGCGACGATGGTGAAGTCGACCTGGGAGTGGCCGAAGCGGCGCAGCAGCCGGGCCAGGTCGTGGGCGACGTCGGCCTCGCGGCGGCCGGAGAAGCGGACGCCGCGGATCTCCTCGAAGGCCGCGTCGGCCGCCGCGCCCGCCGCCGCCATCAGCTCCAGCTCGGCGGCGTCCTTGACCGCGCGCAGCATCGGCAGGGCGTCGGTGAGGGCCGCGTAGGACGAGCCGGGCAGCGCCCGCTGGAGGCCGAGCAGATGCAGGGCCCAGGTGTTGTCGCTGATCCCGAACCGGCCGCCCGCGTCGAGCAGGCCGGCGGTGGCGGCGTAGGGGTCCTTGCCGTCGGTCCAGTCGCGCAGGGTCAGCGCGGGCCCGCCGGCGGCCCGGGCGGCGTCGGGGGCCTCCAGGGCGGGCACCACGAGGACGGGGTCCCGGCCGGGGGCGAGGACCAGCAGGGTGAGCCGTTCGGTGACCGCGGTGGGGGCGTAGCCGGTGAGCCACACCAGGTCCGGGCCCGGCGCGACCAGCAGGCCGGCGAGTCCGGCGTCGGCGGCGGCCCGTGCGGCGCGGTCCATGCGCGCCCGGTAGTCGTCGACGGTGAAGGGCGCGGCCGTGCTGCCGCTCATCCGGGGCCTCCTCGAACCGGTACGGGAACCACGGGCAGCATCCTGCCCGTCCCGCGGGGCCCGCGCGAGCCGATTCACCGCAGATGCCCGGGCCTTGCGCCGAAGATGCCGGAGCGCTCGCAGGCCCCGTGAGGCACGCGGGCGCGCGGGCCCGCGTGCCCCACGCAGTGCACACGGGTCCGCGGTGTCACGCGGTCAGCGGGGTGGCACGCGGGGGTGCGGTGGCACGCGGGGGTGCGGGTGGCACGGGACCCGCGGTTCTCGGGTGACGACGCCGGGGGTGATCGTCACCTGCCGGTGGTCGCCGTCCGCCCGGCGCACGGTGACGGTGATCCGCTCCCCCGGCCGGACAGCGTCGAGCGCGCGGACGAGGCCGGCCGCGGAATCGACCGGCGCACCGGCGCAGGACAGGAGTACGTCGCCGCGCCCGAGCCCGGCCGCCGAGCCGGGGCCGGGCACATGCACGGCGACGACCAGGGCGCCGTACTTCTCGGCGTCGGTGACCTCGACGCCGAGGGTCGCCCGGGTCGGCACGGCGGTGGCGGACGGGGCGGCGGCCGGCCGCACCGGCGCCGCACGACCCGCCTGCTCCGCCCGCTCCGCCGGCCCGGGCTGCACCTCCTGCCCTGCCCGTTCCGCCGGGGCCTGTAGCCGCTCCAGCTCCGCGACCTTGCTCATGCCGATCACCGTCGCGCCCACCGTGCCGAGGCCGACGCCCGCCAGCACCAGCGCGACGCCGGCCAGCAGGCCGAGCAGGAGCGTGACGACCCGGCGGCCCCGCCCGGGCCCCGAGTGCGGGCGCGGACCCGGGTCCGTCCTCCGGGCGACGGGGCCGACGCGATCGCCGGTGTCGCCGCGGTCGGCGTCCGGGTCGCCGCCGGGCAGGGGCTTGGGTCGCAGCGCAGTGTGTTCCATGGTTCGTTCGCCTCCGGCTGGGTGCATACCCGGCGCACCGGCCGCCGACCTGCCACGAACGAGTGAGACTGACCGGGCGGACCGGAGATGATCACACCGGCGCGCGTCTCACGCCCGTACCTGGATCAGGGCGTGCGTCCCCGCGGTCCGCCAGCTCTGTCCCTCGGCGGCGGTCAGCGCGGCCTCCGTGTCCGGGTCGAGGCCGCAGACCACGTCGGACTTCAGCGTGCGCAGGGCGGCGACCGGGCCGGGGAAGTACGCGGTCGGGCCGGCGAAGGGTGTGGTCGGGGGCCGGCTCCGGTCGCCCACCAGGCGCCGGTAGTTGAGGTCGCCCTTGACCACGGTGAGGCCGGCGGCGGCGAACTCCGCGCGAAGGTCGGCGGGCATCTCGGCGTAGGGCAGCGGGGCGCAGGAGAAGGGGTGGGCGCGCAGGGCGAGCCGGCCGTCGGTCATCGCCTCCCACAGGCGGCGTCCGTACGTTCCGGCGGCGCCGGGGTGGGCGATGAGGCGGCGCAGGGCGTCGAGGACGTCGGCCGGGGTGGCGTCGGAGACGTAGTACGGGTGCGGTTTGACGTGCAGCACCGCGCGGGCGACGCGGCCCTCGGCGAGGAGGTGGCCGATGAGCAGCAGGTCGGGGACGAGTTCGCGGCCGGAGTTGTCGGCGACCAGGCAGAGGGTGGCGCCGGGGCGCAGGAGCGTCCACAGGGCCTCGCCGTCGTCGGCGACCAGGCGGGGCGCGGCGGTCCCCTCGTCGGCTGCGGCTTCGGTGGCGGCCACGGTTTCGGCTTCGGCGGAGAGGCGGAAGCTCAGGTCGGCGCGGTTGCCCCAGAGGGAGCCGTGCAGCAGCGCCCGGTCCCACTCGTCGGACGGGCGGTCCGCCAGGGCGTCGAGCGCGTCGAGTTCCTCGTCGGTCGCCGGGTCGTGGAGTTCGGCGAGTTTGACGGGGCGGAAGGGATCGACGCCGTGCCAGGGCCCGTCCGGGTCGAAGTGGCCCACGGCGTCCAGCAGCCGGCGGTAGAAGTAACTCTCGGACCAGAGCCAGGGGACGTCGTACCAGGACTGCCCGGTGTACGCGTCGAGCCCCCAGGCCGCCCAGCGGTCCCGGTCGGGTGCGCCGTCGGGCAGCGGCTCGATCACGCCGTGCAGACAGCTGTCCCGCAGCGCGTCGAGGGCGCGGCGGCGGTCGGGATCGAACGGGAAGGACTCCCGCACCTGCCGGATGATCGCGGGATGGCGTTCGGCGAGCACCCCGTGCGCGAAGGAGCCGGGTTCGTTGCCGCGGAGCACGGGCGCGGGCGCGAGGTCGGGCATGCCGCTCACCGTATCGCGCCGCCCGGCCTCCCTCCGGCGCGCGCGCTGCCCTGCATCTCCCCCGTCCTGATCTCCCGTTCGAGCTGCGCGGCGAGCCCCAGATAGCGCGGGCGACGGGTCACCGGGACCAGACCCCGGATGATCACGTACCACATCTCGGACATCCGGCGGGGCAGTCGCACGACCGGTTCGAGGGTGCGGCCGGTGACGCGGACGCCGACGAAGAAGCTCACCAGGGAGTGCGCGACGGCCTCGACGTCGACGTCCGCGTGGATGTCGCACTCGCGGACCGCGGCGAGGAGCTTGCGGGTGGCGATGTCCAGCCACTCGGTGAAGGGGTGCGGCATCGGCGGGCGGATGCCCACGCCTCCGGTGGCGAGGCGCAGTCCGGCACGGGCGACCGGGCCCTCGACGGCGAGCCGGGCCAGCCCGAAGGTGATGCGCATCAGCGCCTCCAGGGAGGTACAGTCACGGTCCTCCACCTCACGGGCCAGTCTCCGGGCGGCCTGCGACTGGATTTCCATGATGGCGTGCGCCAGGTCCTCCTTCGCCGCGAAGTGGAAGTAGAGGGCGCCCTTGGTGACTTGGGCGTGCTCGACGATGTCGCTCAGGCTGGTCGACTCGTAGCCGTGACGGTCGAACAGGTCAGCGGCGGCCGTGATGATCGTCGCGCGGGTCTGCTCTGCTCGTAACTGCCTCGCCATCGGCTGGACTCACTCCCGGGCCTAAAAACGGGTTATGCCGTTTGTTCTTACCCCAGGCACACGATAGCTCACTCTGTGACGAGGCCCACCAACCGTGCAAGGACCTTCGCCGCGCCCGGAGTTCGAGGTGCGTCAACAGTACGCCGAACAGGACGAACCGGCACCGGCGGGGTCGCCCGGCGCACGGAGCGGAGTGGGGGCGTGACGGAGAGACGGGGGCGGATCGGGCACCGGACAAAACCGCGCGGGCGGTATCGACTGCGTTCGACTGTCCGCGCGGTGCGGTCCCCGTGGGTCCTGGAGGTTTCCCGTTTTTCCCGGTACGACGAAAGGCGGGCCGGCCGGCGCCCATCCGCACCGGCCGGCCCGCCCGTTGAGGCGACGCCCTTGAATCACGTCGGAAGATGCCCGTGGTTCACGGGCTCGGGGTTCAGAACGTCAGGCTCCAGCTGTTGACCGTGCCCGAGTCCTGTGCGGCGACGTCCTGGACGCGCAGCTTCCAGGTGCCGTTGGCCGCCTCGGTCGAGGCGTTCACCGTGTAGGTGGTGTTGACGTTGTCCGCGGAGTCCGAGGAACTGGAGGACTTCAGGCGGTAGGCGGTGCCGTCCGGCGCGATGAGGTCGAGGACCAGGTCGCCGCGGTAGGTGTGGGTGATGTTCACCGCCACCTGGAGGGCGGAGGGCGCGTTGCCGGTGCGGCCGGTGACGGAGATCGGTGACTCGACGGCCGAGCCCGCGTCCGGGATGGCCACGGCGGAGGTGCTGGAGAAGGTCGAGCCGGTCGGCGTGGTGCCGGTCACCGCCTTGACCGTCTTGGTGGCGTCGGCCAGGCCCGCGCCGCAGCCGCCGGAGCAGGCGCCGGGCAGCGGACGGGCGTTGGCCTTGATCGCCGACTCGATCTGGGCCGGGGTCAGCGTGGACTTGGCCGACTTCATCAGCGCGGCGAGGCCCGCGATGTGCGGGGCGGCCATGCTGGTGCCCTGGTAGAAGGCGTACGACTCGGTGGACGGCGTCCTCGTGCCGGAGTTCAGCGTGGAGTAGATGCCGTTGGCGGTGCCGGTGCTGGTCTGGCCGCCGGGTGCCGAGATGTCGATCAGGGAGCCGTAGTTGGAGTAGGACGCCTTGGCGCCGGTGCGGCTGGTGGCGGCGACCGAGATGACGTTGTTGCAGTTGCCCGGCGAGTGGCCCGACACGTTGGCGTTGGAGTTGCCGGCGGCCACGACGACGGTGGTGCCGCGGTTCACGGCCGCGTTGATGGCGCTCTGCGTGGCGCTGGTGCAGGCCCCGCTGCCGCCGAGGCTCATGTTGATGACCTTGGCGACGTTGGTGTTGGCGGGCACGCCCGAGACGGTGCCGCCGGACGCCCAGGTGATGGCGTCGATGATGTCGGAGTCGTAGCCGCCGCACTTGCCGAGCACGCGCACCGGGGAGATCTTGGCGCCGTGGGCGACGCCCGCCATGCCCTTGGCGTTGTCGGTGACGGCGGCGATGGTGCCGGCGACGTGGGTGCCGTGCCAGGAGGAGTTGCTGCCGGAGGCCTGCCCGCACTCGCCGGCGGCGTACCAGTCGCCCGGGTCGGCCGGGTTGCTGTCGCGGCCGTTGCCGTCGACGGCGACGGCGGTGTCGGAGATGAAGTCGTAGCCGCCGACGACGTTCGCGGCGAGGTCGGAGTGGGCGACGTAGCCGGTGTCGATGACGGCGACGGTGACGCCGGCGCCGGTGGAGGTGGTCCAGGCGCCCGGCACGTTCATGCCCGCGGTGGCCTCGAACAGGTCCCACTGCTTGGCGTAGTCGGTGTCGTTGGGGTCGGCCTGCGGCGTGTTCAGGCGGTCCGGGACGACGTAGGCGACCTGCGGGTCGGCCTCGTAGGCGGCGACGACGTCGGCGACGTCCGCGCGGGTGGGGTCCGCGCCCAGGTCGACGAGGGCGGCGCCGGTGCCCAGGCGGCGCTGGAAGTCGACGTCCTCGCCGGCCTTCGCGCCCTTGGCACGGGCGTCCGCCTCGGCGGCCTTGTTCGACTTCGCCTCGCTCGCGCCGGACTTGTAGCCGACGATGAGGCGCTCGGCCGGGGCGCCGGGGGCGGCCTCGGTCCGCGCCGCGGGGACGGCGGCCGGGGAGTCCTGAGCGGCGGGCTCCTGGGCCACGGCGACCGTGGCGCCGGCGGCCGTGAACAGCGCCGCGGAGAGCGCGGCGACGGATATCAGCTTGCGTCTGACGGCTGGGGAGGTTCGCAAGGTATTGCCTTTCGTGGCCGTACTCCGGACAGCACGGAGCGGCGGTCGGTGCGCTTCGGCGTCGAAGCGGAGGGGGGTTCATGCGAAAAGCGCTGCGGCCGGCCTGGCGTGAACACCGACCCGGGAAGGGGTTACCTGTGGGTCGGCTGTGCAGGAACGATAGGCAACCGGAACCTCGTGCGATACAGGGGAAACCCTCGGAGCGGCCGGAAACCCACCCTCGAACCGGCGGCAGGACCGGGGGGTTGCCTGGGCGGGTTACAACTGCGCGAGCCTCGGCAGCAGTTCGCCCGCCCGCGCCACGTCGGCCGTCAGCGGGCGGTCCTCCGTGCCGGGCGGCAGATCCGCGGCGGCCGTGTCGTAGGCGGGGATCGGCGGGGGTGCCGGGTGCAGCCGCAGCGCCCGGACGGCGGCGACGAGTTCGCAGGCCAGGACGGTGGTGTAGGCCTCGGCGGCGCGCAGGGCCTGGCGGGCGGCCTGGGAGGCGAAGCTGGCGGCCTCCTCCAGGCCGTGGGAGAGCACGGCGTGGCCGGCCGAGGCGGGCGCGGCGGCCTGGGAACGCAGCTCCGCGAGCGCGGAGTTGGCGGTGTACTCCAGGATCATGGCGCCCGAGCTGCCGGCGGGGCCGGTGGCGAGGAAGGCGGGCAGGCCGGTGAGATCCGGCCGCAGCAGGGCGGCGAGACGGGCCGCGGACAGCCGGGCGGTGCCCAGCAGGGCGAGGGCGCAGCCGTCCAGGGCGAGGGCGAGGGGGGCGGCGTAAAAGCCGCCGTGGTGGTGGGCCGCGGCGCTTCCGGTATCGATCAGCGGGTTCTCCGACGGGCTGTTCAGCTCGGCCTCGACGGTCCGGCGCAGGTGCGCGGCGGCGTCGAGGGCGCAGCCGTGAGCCTGCGGGAAGGCGCGGAAGCCGTACGGGTCCTGGACGCGCCGTCCGCCCCCGTCGTGCGGCCGGTCGGGCAGCCCGAGGACGCGGCGGACCTCGGCGGCGGCGTGGGCGGCGCCGGGGTGGGGGCGCAGGGCGTGCAGGGGGGCGGCGTAGGCCTCGGGCGAGCCGGACACGGCGGCGAGGGAGAGGGCGGCGACGACGTGCGTGGCGCGCAGCAGCACGTCGAGCCGGTGGCAGCCGAGGCCGGCCTGGCCGAGGGTGAGGGCGTTGCTGCTCAGCAGGGCGAGGGCGTCGCCGGGGCGCAGGGTGACGGGGGCGGGCAGGCGGCCGGGGGGTTCGGCGGCCGGCGTCGTGGGGTCGTCCGTCGCCCAGGCGCGTTCCCCGATGAGGGTGAGGCCCGTCTCCGCGAGCGCGGTCAGGTCGCCGGTGCCCAGGCCGCCGTACTCGTGCACGACCGGGTGGACGCCCAGGCGCAGCGCCTCGGTGAGGGCGTGGACGAAGTCGGGGTGGATGCCGGAGCCGCCGGCGAGGAGCTGGTTGGCGCGGACGGCGAGCATCGCGCGGATCTGGCGGGCGGGCAGGGGCCGGCCGGCGCCGCCCGCGTGGCTGCGCAGCAGGCGCAGCCCGTGGCCGGTCTCGTCGGCGGCGTCGACGGCGACGGAGCGCTGCGCGCCGACGCCGGTGCCGCGGCCGTAGAGCCGGCCGGTGGCGGCGAGGCGCTGGGCGGTGCGCCAGGCGTGCCCCGCGCGCTCCAGGGCGGCGCGGGGCACGTCGGGTGTGGCGGCGCCGTCGGCGAGGCGGACCAGGCCGGCAACGGTGAGTCCGGTGCCGTCGAGGGTGACGCGGGTGGTCCCGGTGGGCCGGGGCGGCACCCGTGTCGGATCGTCGGCTGCGGTGCTCACGGCGTGAGGGGACGGGGCGTCAGGACAGGCCGACCGACTTCAGCCAGGCCTTGGCGACGTCGAGCGGGTCCTTGTTCTCCAGCTGCACCTGGGAGTCCAGGTCGAGCAGTGTCTTGGTGTCCAGCTTGGCGGAGACCGCGTTGAGGGCGTCGACGCCCTCCTGGGGCAGGTCGCTCTTGTGGACCAGCGGGGTCACGTTGGCGAAGCCGAAGAGGTTCTTCGGGTCCTGGAGGACGACGAACCCTTCCTTGGTGATGGTGGGGTCGGTGGTGAAGATGTCCGCGGCCTGGACGGTGTTCTTGGTCAGCGCCGCCTGGGTGAGCGGGCCGCCGGCGTCGAGGGCCTTGAACGACTTGAACTTCAGGCCGTATTCCTTCTCCAGCCCGACCAGGCCCTGGTGGCGGGTCTGGAACTCGGGGGAGCCGCCGATGACCATCTCGGGGGCGATGTCCTTGAGGTCCGCGAGGGTGGACTCGGCGGACAGACCGTACTTCTCGGCCGTCTCGGCGTTGACGGAGACGGAGTCCTTGTCCTCGGCGGGCGCGGACTCCAGCAGCGTCAGCTTGGCGTCGAGCTTGGCCTTGACGGCGGCGTTGACCGCCTCGACCGACTTCTGCTCGGCGTCGGGCTCGAGGTAGGCCAGGAGCGAGCCGTTGTACTCGGGCAGGACGGTCACGGAGCCGTTCTTGAGCAGGCCGTAGGTGGTCTCGCGGCTGCCGATGTTGGGCTTGTAGGTGACCTTGATGCCCTTGGCCTTCAGGGCCTCGCCGTAGATGTCGGCGAGCAGGATGCTCTCGCTGAAGTTGTTGGAGCCGACGACGACGGTGCCGCCGTCCGCCTTGCCGCCCTCCGCGAGCGGGTTGTCGGAGTCGTCGTCGGACGAACCGCACCCCGTGACGACCAGCGCCGCCGTGACGGCGAGGGCGGCGGCGGCCACGCGGTGGTGTCTCGTGCTGAACCAGCTGCTCTTCACGGTAGAAGTCACAATTCCCGTTCCGGGCTCGGGTGTCGAGGAAGCTTGCGGGGCAATGGCCGGGACGCGCGGGTGCGGTGCGCGCAGGCGCCGACGTACGCGGGACGCACACATCGATCACATCGCACCCACTGATCCAATCCAGCGGCTTCTCGGTCAGTCAAGAGAACCCAGGTCACCAATTGGCTTCGATACGTGACTGGTTGTGAAGGGAAATTGAACGAACCCGCGCCCAAGCGGCGCGGGTTGTAACGGATTCTTGACGTGGGACCGCGCGGTCCGGCCGCACCGGAAGAGATAGTCTCCCCCGGAGTCGCTCTCCGGTCACAGCGGTGACATCGACCATCACCGCCGGCGAGAGAAGCTACGACACCCCATGAATGGAGGCCTGGTGTCCGGGAACGAGCACGCCCCGCCGGCGCCGCCGCCGGACAGCGGGCGCACCCGGGGTTTCGCGGACCGCTGGCCGTTCCGCCGCAAGCTCAACGTCCTGGTGGGCGTGCCGCTCGCCGGCCTCGGGCTGCTGCTCACCTATCTCATCGCCGACCAGGTGCAGGCGGCCCGCGACGCGGCGTCGGCCGCCCGGCTGGTGCGCGACAGCGCCCAGGTCGCCGAGTTGGTGGACCGGGTGGAGACCGAGCACCAGGAAGCCATCCTGCTGTCCGTGCGCTACGAGGCCGGCGGCAGCGGCGCCACGCCCGCGCTGACCGACTACCGCAAGGCGCAGAAGGCGGTCGACGAGCAGGTCGAGCGGGTGCGCGAGGCGTTCGGCGACGACCTGCCCGCTACCGAGGCGCAGGCGCTGCGGGAGATCAACGGCCTGGGCAGCCTGCGGCTGACCGTCGAGCAGGGCTATCTGCCCGCCGACAACATCGACCCGGCCTACACCAACGCCGCCAAGAGCGTGATCGCCGGCCTGGGCCTGGACACCGACCCCGTGCTCGCCGGCACCTACACGGGCAACCTGCTGGACTCCCTGCTGCGCGCGAGCGCCGCCCACAGCGCCTTCGAGACCAGCGTGTTCTCCGCGACGACCGGGGACTCCAACGCGCTCATCGAGTTCATCGGCGCCGTCGGCTCCCGAGAGCTCTACGAGCATCAGGCGGAACGATTCAGCCGGTTCGCCACCGAGGCCCAGGCGAAGGAGCTGCGGGGGATCGAGTACAGCTCCTTCCAGGCGACCATCCTGCGCCAGTACGCGGAACTGCAGATCGACCCGAGCGCCCTGCAGGCCGGCACCCCGGAGGAGATCCGGGAGCGGTTCACCGCCGCCATCGCCCTGCACCCCACCTACCGGGCGCAGGCCGGGGAACGGTTGGAGATCACTTCCTCGCTCATCGACCAGATCGCCGACCGCGCCGACGACGCCTCCGCCGACGCCTGGTGGAACGCGGCCTGGCTGCTCGCTCTCGCGCTGGCCGGCTTCCTGCTCTGGGGCGCCTTCTCGGTGGCGGTACGGCGCTCCGTGGTGCGGCCGGTGCAGGCGCTGACCGGCGCCGCCCGGCAGGTCGCCGAGGTCGCCGAGCGCGAGCTGGCCCGGGTCGCCGACGACGACGCCGAGGACGACGCCCCGCCGCGGCTGCGGGAGATGCCGGTCACCGCGCGGGACGAGATCGGCGATCTGGCCGAGGCGTTCAACCACGTGCAGACCACGGCCGCCGCGCTGCTGGAGCGCCAGGTGCTCAGCCGCCGCAACGTCGCCGAGATGTTCGGCAACGTCGGCCGCCGCGTCAGCAACCTGACGACCCGTCAGCTCGCGTTGATCGACGCCGTGGAGCGCGGCGAGACCGACCCCGCGCTGCTGGAACGGCTCTACTCCATCGACCACATCGCGGTCCGCCTGCGCCGCAACGCCGACAGCCTGATGCTGCTGGCCGGCATCCGCGAGACCGTGCTGGACGGCGGTCCCACCGCGCTCACCAACGTGGTGCGGGCCGCGCTCGGCCAGATCGAGGGCTATCAGCGGGTCCAGCTGCACGCGGGCACCGAGATCATGGTCGAGCCGGACATCGTCGGCGACCTCACGCTGATGGTGGCCGAGCTCCTGGAGAACGCCGTGTCGTTCTCGCCCGAGGGCAGCCCCGTCGAGGTGACGGTGCGCTCCGGCGGCGACGGCGCGACGATCACCGTGGCCGACCACGGCCTCGGCATGAGCGCCGAGCGGCTGGCCGAGGAGAACGCCCGGCTGATCCGCCGCGAGCGCCTGGACCTGGTGCCGACGAAGGTGCTCGGCCTGTTCGTGGTGGGCAACCTGGCCCGCCGCTGGGACATCGGCGTCACCCTCTCCCGTACGCCCGGCGGCGGTGTGACGGCCGAGGTGGCCATCCCGTCGACGCTGCTGCTGACGATGAGCCCGGTCGGCCCGGCCGGCTCCGCGAGGACCGCGCCCACGATCGCCGCGGCCCCGGCCCGTTCGGTGCCGGCGGCCCCGACCCGCCCCGCGCTCCCTGTGGGCACGGCACGGAAGACGGACGCCCCGCCCTCCGACCGTGACGGGTCCGCGGACGGCGACCGGCCCGACGAGGCGCGCCCCCTGCCACGCCGGGTCCCCCGCCGGGACCCCGCAGGCGGCGAGGACAAGCCGCTGATCCCGCGCGCCCGCACCGAGCCGGACGCGGGCGGTCCGCGCCCGCTGCGCCGCCGGGTGCGCGGCGCGACCCTCCGCGACACGGCCACGGAGGCCGACCGGCACGCCGCGCGCCCGGCCGCGCCGCCCGCCGACGCGGAGGCGGTGCGCAGCGCACTGGAGGAGTTCGAGGCGGCCGTGGAGCGCGCCCACCGCGACAGCGTCGCCCCGGACGCCCCGCAGAATTCGGACGGCGCCGGCAAGGAGCCGCACGACCAGAACCACCTCCCGGAAGGAGCGGAGCAGTGAGCACGTCGACAGGTGGTACCCCGACGGGAGACGCCACGCCGGACGAACTGCGGGCCGCCGCAGCCGACTTCACCTGGCTGCTCAACCGTTTCGCGACCGAGACCGCGGGTGTCGTCGACGCCATCGCGGTGTCCTCCGACGGCCTGCTGATCGCCGTCGCGCAACTGCGGGAGCGCGCCCACTCGGAGCGGCTGGCCGCGATCGTCTCCGGCCTGACCAGCCTGGCCGCCGGTGCGTCCGGCAACTACGGCCTGGGCGCCCTCAACAAGGTCATCATCGATCTGGAGGGCGGCCATGTGCTGGTCTCCGCGATCGGCAGCGGGGCGGTGCTGGGCGTGGTCGCCGACAAGGAGGCCAAGCTCGGCAACATCGCGTACGAGATGACGCTGTTCGCCAACCGCGCGGGCGCGGCGCTCAGCCCGCAGCTCGTGCTGGAGCTGAAGAACAACGTCGGCGTCCCGTCGACGGGCTGACCGGTCGCGGCCCGGTCGAGAGAGGGAGAGACCAGCCATGGCGGACGGCCGCATCCCGAGCGGCGGCGACGGGTTCGGGCCGTCCCCGGGTGCCGACCCGGTGGCCGGCCCCGTCCCCGCCGTACGGCCGTTCCTCGTCACCGCCGGCCGGGTGGCGGGCAAGGACGAGGCGGCGGCCGGCCGGCCGATCCCGGTCGAGACCCAGGTGATCGCCACGGCCGAAGGGCTCGCGGCGCTCGACGGTCTCGTCTTCGAGCGGCACGACATCGTCGCCGCCTGCAAGCAGCCGCAGTCCATCGCCGAGATCGCGGCCCGGCTGCGGCTGCACCTCAACGTCGTCCGGGTCCTCGCCGAGGACCTGCGGGCCGTGGGGCATCTGGCGGTGTACGTGCCGAACACGGCCGCCACCCATGACGCGTCCGTCCTGCGAAGGGTTATCGATGGCCTGCGCGCCATCCCCGACTCCCGGGGGGTACTCCGTGACATCGACTGAACCGCTCGCCGCCGGCACGGCCGCGGAGCCCGCCGTACGGCCGCCGCTGCCGGTCAAGATGGTGATCGCGGGCGGTTTCGGCGTGGGCAAGACCACCGCCGTCGGCGCCATCTCCGAGATCGAGCCGCTGACCACCGAGGCCGCCATCACGGAGGTCGCGGCGGGCGTCGACGACCTTTCCCACACGCCGGCCAAGACGACGACCACCGTCGCCATGGACTTCGGGTGCATCACCATCGACCCGACGCTGAAGCTGTACCTGTTCGGCACGCCCGGCCAGGACCGGTTCGGGTTCATGTGGGACGACATCGTGGAGGGCGCGGTCGGCGCGCTGGTCATCGTCGACACCCGGCGGCTGGACGACTGCTACGCGGCCGTCGACTACTTCGAGCACCGGGAGATCCCGTTCGCCGTGGCGGTCAACGCCTTCGACGGGACGGTGGAGCACGCGCTGGAGGAGGTGCGCTGGGCGCTGGACGTCGCCGAGCACGTCCCGGTGGTGGTGTTCGACGCCCGTGAGCGGGGCTCGGTGCGGGACGCGCTGCTGGTCGTGCTGGAACTGGCGCTGGCCCGCTCGGAGGGCTGAGCGTATCGCTCGCGTACGGCTGCGGGGCGGGCGATCGGGCGCCCGCCCCGCGGACGTTCGGCGCACGCCGCTCGTCAGCCGCCCGTCATGCGCCTCTCGTCGTACGCCGTTCGTGGTACGCCGTTCGGCACGGGCCGTTCAGCCGTTGCCGCGCACCCCGCGCGAGACGGTGCAGCGGGCCACGGCCCAGAACACCGCGAGGGTGGTCAGCGCCATCGCGGCGACCAGCGTGGCGCCGCCCACGACCTTCTCGTAGTCGTGCTGGTAGAGGCCGTCGACGATGTAGCGGCCGAGGCCGCCGAAGCTGACGTAGGCGGCGATGGTGGCGGTGGACACGATCTGGATGGCCGCCGAGCGCAGCCCGCTGAGGATCAGCGGCAGAGCCATCGGCAGTTCCACGCGGAAGAGGACGTCCGCCTCGGCCATGCCCATGCCGCGCGCGGCGTCCACCGGCGCGGGGTCGACCGAGCGCATGGCCTCGTAGGTGGTGACCAGGATCGGCGGGACGGCCAGCACCACCAGGGGGATCAGCACCGGGGCCATGCCCAGGCCGAGCAGCAGGAACATCAGCACCATCAGGCCGAAGCTGGGCAGGGCGCGGCCGATCGTGGCGATCAGGGCGAGGGCGTTGCCGCCCCTGCCGGTGTGGCCGGTCACCAGGCCGACCGGGAGTCCCACGGCGGCGGCGATGCCGAGGGCCATCAGCGTGTACTCGATGTGCTCGGCGACGCGGGTGGGGATGCCGTCGTAGCCCTGCCAGTGGGCGCCGTCGCCGAGGAAGGCGCCCATGTGGTCGAGGACGTTCACCGGGCGGCCTCCTTCACGGTGAGCCGGCGCGTGGCCGAGCCGCGGGGCATCCACGGCGTCAGCAGCAGGCGCAGCCCGATGAGCGCGGCGTCGACGGCGGTGGCGAGCACGGCGGTGCCCACGACGGACAGCCACACCAGGCGCGGCTGGTCGTTCCTCATCCCGGCGTCGAGCATGTTGCCGAGGGCGCCCTGGTTGCCGATCAGCATGCCGACGCTGACCAGGGAGATGCTCGACACGGACGCCACCCGCAGGCCCGCGATGATGGCGGGCGCCGCGATCGGCAACTGCACCTGGAGATAACGGCGTACGGGGCCGAACCCCATGGCGGTGGCCGCCGCGAGCGTCTCCTGCGGCACCGCGCGCACGCCCTCCACGATGGCCGGGACCAGGACGACCAGGCTGTAGACGGCCAGCGGGATCATCACCGTGGTCTCGCTCAGACCGGTGTAGTCGATGAGGACCACGAAGAACGCCAGCGACGGGATCGCGTAGAGGACGGTCGTCACCCACAGCACCGGCGGGTACAGCCAGCGCACCCGCACGCACAGCTGGGCGAGCGGCAGCGCCACCACCAGACCGGCCAGGACCGGGATCAGCGCCTCGCGCAGATGGAGGGCGACCAGGCCGGCGTAGCTGTACTCGAGATAGCTCGGCATGTCGAAGAGTTCGCTCATCGTGCGGCCTTCTCCGTCCGCGCGCTCGTGGCGTGGGCGCCGCGGATGGCCTCGGCGATGGTCTGCTGCGAGACCACTCCGGCCGCCCGGCCCTCGCCGTCCACCGCGACGGCCCAGCCGGTCGGGGAGAGCACGGCGCAGTCGAGCGCGGCGCGCAGCGAGTCGGCGCCGGCCGCGAACGGGCGGCCGTAGGGCAGGAGCCGGCCGGGGTCGGCCTTTCCGGCGGTCAGCTCGCGCGGCTCGGCCCAGCCGAGCGGCCTGCCGTCCAGGTCCGTGACGAGGAGATAGGGGACCTCGCCCGTGTCGCGGGCGGCGATCTGCTCGGCGGTGGCGTCGACGGCGACGATCGGCGAGGTGAGCAACTCCAGCCCGGCGGAGGGGAAGAAGGACAGCCTGCGGATGCCGCGGTCGGCGCCGAGGAAGTCCTCCACGAAGGCGTCGGCGGGGCTGGAGAGCAGCTCGGCGGGCGGCGCGAACTGGGCGAGCCGGCCGCCGGTGCGCATCACGGCGACCATGGTGCCGAGCTTGACGGCCTCGTCGATGTCGTGGGTGACGAACACGATGGTCTTGCCCAACTCCGCCTGAATGCGCAGAAGTTCGTCCTGGAGGCCCTTGCGGACGACGGGGTCGACGGCGGAGAACGGCTCGTCCATCAGCAGCACGGGCGGGTCGGCGGCCAGCGCCCGTGCCACGCCGACGCGTTGCTGCTGGCCGCCGGAGAGCTGGTAGGGGTAGCGCCCCGCCAGGGAGGCGTCCAGGCCGACGCGGTCCATCAGTTCGCGCGCCCGGGCGCGGGCCCGGTCCTTGCCCCAGCCGAGCATCCGGGGGACGGTGGCGATGTTGTCGACGATCGTGCGGTGCTGGAAGAGTCCGGCGTTCTGGATGACGTAACCCATGGACCGGCGAAGCGTGTTGACCGGCTGCTGCCTGCTGTCGACGCCGTCGATGAGGATCGTGCCCTCGCTCGGCTCGACCATCCGGTTGATCATCCGCAGGGTCGTCGTCTTGCCGCAGCCCGAGGGACCGACGAGGACGGTGATCGAACGGTCCGGTATCTCCAGCGACAGCCGGTCGACCGCCACCGTGCCGTCGGGGTACCGCTTGGTGACTGAATCTATCCGTATCAAAACGCCGAACACCCTTCGGGTTTGGCAGTTCCTGCCCGCTCCCGCCGGGGCGGCCGGGCCGTTGCGGGGAGAGTCTAGACCCGTTGTGTCGTCGCCGGTTCAACCAGATCGCCGGTCGCGGTCGGGGCGCCGACGGCACTCCGGCGGCCCCGCTCACCCGGCGGTCGGCGCGTTCGGGGTGCTGACCGGGACCGCCGCGCACAGCCCGGCCGGGCCCGAGGCGTGCGTGGCGGTCCCGGCCCCGGCCGGGGCGGTCCCGGTTCACCGTCCGGCTCCCGCTCGGCGGCGGCCGGGACGGGGATCAGGAGTAGGTGACGTCCGAGGCGCTGTAGCGGCAGTACGTGCCGTCGGGGCCGCTGCCCAGCGAGGTCGGCTCGGCGCCGCTGCTGTTGCCCCGGAAGCGCTCGCAGACCTTGATCTTCTTGCTGCTGTCGCCGACGATCGTGATGTTCGAGAACGTCGCGGTGTCGCCGTAGTTGGTGTTGATGCCGGCGAGCACCTTGCCGGGCGCGGTCACCTTGACGTTGCTGACGACCACGGCGCGCTTGTACTGGGTGGAGCAGTTGCCGCAGGAGCGGTACAGCTTGCCGAAGTCGGAGACCTGGAAGTCCCTGATCGTCAGCGTGCCGGCGCCGTTGTGCTGGAAGACCTTGTCGTCCGCGCCCTTCGCGCCGCCGCCGGAGACCAGGTACGCCGCGGAGGCCGACTTGCCCTTGAAGCTGGCGGCGTCCTCGCCGACGTTCTCCCACCACACGTTCTGCAGCGTGCAGCTGCCGAGGCAGTGGACGCCGTCGGCGGCGGGGGTGCCCAGCACCACGTTCTTCAGCACCGCGCCGTCGGCGAGGGTGAACAGGGGGTCCTGGCCCTCGTCCTGGCTCTCGTCGCCGAGCGCGCCGGAGCCGTAGAAGCGCTTGAGGGAACCGTCGTAGGTCCCGGAGACCTGGATCGTGGAGGTCACCGCCTGCTGTCCGGCCGGGGTGGGCCAGGCGCCGAGCGCGGAGGTCGCCGTCGCGGTGGGCGTGGCGGGCCGCGTCGCGGTCGCCGACGGCCTGGCGGTGGCGGTGGGGGACGCGGACGGCGAGGCGGGACGTGACGTGGACGACGCGGTGGCGGACGGGGCGCCGGCAGTGGTCGCGGCGAGCGTCCAGGACTTCGTGGCGGCCTTGTCGCAGGAGTTCTGCTGGGCCAGGCCGCCCTTGAGGTTCAGGCACTTGGCACTGAGCCCGTTGACCAGGTGGTGGGCCTCGCCGACCGCGCTGAGCTTCCAGACCTGGGCGGCGCCGCCGTCGCAGTCCTGCCGCTCGACGGGCTTGCCCGCCGAGGTGGAGTCGCCCTGCACGCCCAGGCACAGCGCGCCGTTGGTGACGGTGAACCCGCCCTCGGCGTCGGCCAGCTTCCACACCTGCGCGGCGCTTCCGTCACAGGCGGCGGCGCCGGGCTGCACGCCACCGGCCGGCGCGGTCAGACAGGTGTCGTCGGCACCGTTGACCAGCCGGTACGTCCCCGCACCGGGGCCGGACGCGGACGCCGACATCAGCACGCCGGTGGCGACCGCGCCACCGGTCAGCGCGGTCGCCAGCACGGCCACCACGATGCTTCTACGACCCTTGGTGCTCCTGCGCCTCGACCGGCGCGGGCTTGCGTTCTCGCTCACGTGATCTCTCTCGTTGGACACGTTCCGAACCCCCGTATGCACCCGTTGGTCGCCGCCGGGGGCGGGGAGGTTGCCGTGTCCGTCGAAAAAGATCGACGCGTTTCACTCCCCGGCCGGCTCCAGGCGCAGGGAGATCGAGTTGATGCAGTACCGCTGGTCCGTCGGAGTCGGATAGCCCTCGCCCTCGAAGACGTGCCCGAGGTGCGAGCCGCAGCGGGCGCAGCGCACCTCCGTGCGGACCATGCCGTGCGAGCGGTCCTCGATCAGCTCGACGGCCGCGCTGTCCTTCGGGTCGTAGAAGGACGGCCAGCCGCAGTGCGACTCGAACTTGGTGTCCGAGGTGAACAGTTCCGCTCCGCAGGCGCGGCAGGAGTAGACGCCCTTGGTCTTGGTGTCGGTGTACTCGCCGGTGAAGGCGGGCTCGGTGCCGGCCTGCCGCAGTACGGCGTACTCGGCCGGGCTCAGCTCCGCCCGCCACTGCTCGTCCGGCTTCTCGACGTCGTACGGCATGTGCGTCAGCCCCTCACTTCGACAGGCGGTCCAGGATGAGCGGGCCGAGGTCCGTGACGTCGCCCGCGCCCATGGTGAGAACGAGATCGCCGGGCCGTGCCATTCCCGCGATCACCGCGGGAGCCTCGGCCTTGTCGCGCACCGCCGTCACGTCCGCGCCCGCCGCGCGGGCCGCGTCGATGATCAGCTCGCTGGTCACGCCGGGGATCGGGTCCTCGCGGGCCGGGTAGATGTCGAGCACCACGGAGGCGTCCGCGAGGGCCAGCGACTGCCCCATCTCCTTGCCCAGCTCCTGGGTCCGGGAGAACAGGTGCGGCTGGAAGAGGACCACGATCCGGGCGTCGCCGGCGGCGGCCCGCATGGCCTCCAGGTCGGCGGTCATCTCGGTCGGGTGGTGGGCGTACGAGTCGATGACCTGGACGCCCGCCGCCTCGCCCTTGAGCTGCAGCCGCCGCTTCACGCCGGTGTAGGCGGCCAGGGCCTGCGCCAGCTCGGCGGCCGGCACGCCGAGCGCCGCGCCGGCGGCGAGCGCGGCGACCGCGTTGTGGGCGTAGTGCCGGCCGGGCACGGAGACGGTGAAGGTCAGCTCGCTCCCGTCCAGGACGACGGTCACCTCGCTCTTGAGGCCCTGCGCGACGACGGACAGGATCCGCACGTCCGCGTCCTCGGACTCGCCGTACGTCACCACCCGCACGCCCTCCACGCGCCGGGTCAGCTCGCGCGCGCCCTCGTGGTCGGCGGAGATCACCAGCGTGCCGCCGGGCACGATCCGCCCGGCGAACGTCCGGAAGGAGTCGTGGATCTCCTCCATGGACGCGTAGTTGGCGTGGTGGTCCAGCTCGACGTTGAGCACGATCGCCACTTCGGGCGCGTACTTGTGGAAGCTGCGGTCGCTTTCGTCCGCCTCGGCGACGAAGATGTCGCCCCGGCCGTGCAGGGCGTTGGAGCCGGGCGCGTCGAGGTCGCCGCCGATCGCGTACGACGGGTCCAGGCCCAGCTCGGTCAGCGACACGGCCAGCATCGAGGTCGTGGTGGTCTTGCCGTGCGTGCCGGCGACCGCGAGCCCGCGCAGCCCCTCCATCAGCGCGGCGAGGGCGTCGGAGCGGTGGACGACGGGAATGCCCAGCTCGGCGGCGCGCACCAGCTCGGGGTTGTCCTGGCGGATCGCCGACGACACGACGACACAGCTGGCGTCGTCGGCGAGGTGCCCGGCCGCGTGCCCGATGTGCACCGTCGCACCCAGCGCGCGCAGCGCCTCGGCGGTGGCGGAGTCCTTGGCGTCGCTCCCGGCGACCTTGGCGCCGCGCTGGGCGAGGATCTTGGCGATGCCCGACATGCCGGCCCCGCCGATGCCGATGAAGTGCGGTCGGTCCATGGCGGTAGGAAGGCCGGCTGCCATGCGTGTTTCTCCCCGGGTGCGGTGCGTAGGACGATGAGCGGCCCCAGCCTATTGCGTACGGCGGGGGCACGGCGCCAAGGGCACGGGGCCGTGCCGACGCCTGTGCCGTACCGTCTCCGGGTCCGGACTGCCGCGCTGCGCGGCCTGCCGGCGCACGGCCCCGGTGCCGGCCGCCGTGGGCCACGACGCGCGGGCGCGACCTGCCGTCCGCCCGCCGGACTACGCCTTGCTGTGCGAGAACAGCTTCAGCACCGGCACCCCCACCTTGTGCCGGGCACGGGACGCCCAGTCGCGGTGGAAGAACTCCTCGACGTAGTGCGGATCGGTCAGCACGATCACCTCGTCCGCCCCCGTCTCCTCCACCAGCCGCTTCAGCGCGTCCAGCGGATGGTCCTCGATCAGCCGCCCCACGGCCTGGGCCCCGGCCGACCGCAGCGCGACGAGGGACACCTCGAGGGCCCGCTGCCCGACGCTCAGGGCCTCCTCGCCCTCGGGGGTCTCCCCCTCCCGGACGGCCTCGTCGAGTTCGCCCAGGGCCACGTCGTCGATGGCCCGCAGCAGCCGGTCGGCCTGCTCCCCGCGGGGCTGCAGCAGCACGTGGAAGGCCACCGGCTCGTCCCCGTGCAAGGTGGTGACGAACTCCACGTCGGCGGACGTCAGGGCCTTCTCGATCATCAAAACGCTGGTGAACACCGCGCCCCATTTCTCCCTGCGGAAACCATCCTTCCCCGTGATCGCACGGGTACTGCGAGTCCTAGTGTGCCCCGCCGAGGGGAAGCGGAACGGTAGATTCCGAAGAAACGGAAGGAGAGATTCCGCTTCATCGGGCCCGCCGGTAGCGGGAGTAGAGGAACCCGTCCTCCTCCAGCAGGGACGCCAGTTCGAACCGGTGCGGCACCGCCACCGACGGCCCCCCGGCGATGCGCTGCGCCCCACCCGCGGCGAGCATCGGCGACACGGTCAGGCACAGCTCGTCCAGCACCTCCGCGGCCACGAGCTGGCCCAGCAGCCGCGGGCCGCCCTCGGTCAGCAGCCGGGTGTGGCCGAGCCCGGCGAGCGCGCGCACCGCACGGGCGGGCTCCACACCGACGCCGTCGCCCGCGACCACCACCCGGGCGCCCGCCTTCTCGGCCGCCGCGACCCGGTCGGGCGCGGCGGCGGCGCCGGTGAGGATCAGCGTGGGGACCAGGGGCGAGGTGAACAGCGGCAGCGAGTAGTCCAGCTCCAGACCGGCGCTGACCACCGCGATCGCCGGGGCCGGCCCCTGCCCCGCGGCCTCGCGCAGGTCCGCGAACTCCTTGCGCTCGCGGGCGGGCCGGTACCCCTCCAGGCGAACCGTTTCCGCGCCGACCAGGACCACGTCCGCGAGGGCTCGCAGGGTGCCGAAGATCCGCATGTCGGCGGCGTTGGAGATGGGGTGGGAACGGCCGTCGTGCTGGGCCGCGCCGTCGAGCGTGGAGACCATGTTGGCGCGCAGCCAGGGCCGCGGCTCGCCGGGCGGGGTCTCGGGGTAGGCGTAGGCGGCGGCCAGCTCGGCCAGGCTCCACTCCCGCGCGCCCTCGTCCGCCCCCGGGGTCCCGCCACAGGCCGGGGCAGCTGTCTGGTCGGTCACAGGGAACAGGCGTCGCATGTTCTGCAGTCTGACACGCCCTTTAGCATGGGTAACCGTGTCGTCCTCCCCCGCCGCATCCGGCGCCCACCCGATAGCCGACGCGGCTCCGCTCTCCCTGTGCGCCCGCGAGCCGCACGTTCCCGCGGAGCGGCTGGTCGCCGAGATGGTGCCGCCGCCGCGCTTCGACTCGGTGCGCTTCGGCACGTACATCCCGGACCCGAACCAGCCGAGCCAGAGCGAGGCCGTACGGGTGCTGGAGGGGTTCGCCGCCGGGCTCGGCGGCGCTCCGGACGGCGGCGGCAGGCGGGGCTTGTTCGGATTTGGCAGGGCCAGGGCGCCCAAGGCGCCGGCCGGCCCGCGCGGCGTCTACCTGGACGGCGGCTACGGCGTCGGCAAGACCCATCTGCTCGCCTCCCTGTGGCACGCGACCCCGGCCGAGCCCGCGCTCAAGGCGTTCGGCACCTTCGTGGAGCTGACCAACCTGGTCGGCGCGCTCGGCTTCCAGCAGACCGTGCGGACCCTGTCCGGGCACCGGCTGCTGTGCATCGACGAGTTCGAGCTGGACGACCCGGGCGACACCGTCCTGGTCTCCACGCTCCTCGGCAAGCTGGTCGAGGCGGGCGTCGCGCTCGCCGCCACTTCGAACACGCTGCCGGGCAAGCTCGGCGAGGGCCGGTTCGCGGCGGCCGACTTCCTGCGCGAGATCCAGGGCCTGTCCGCCCACTTCCGCGCCCTGCGCATCGACGGCGAGGACTACCGCCACCGCGGCCTGCCCGAGGCCCCGGCGCCGTACGGCGCCGACCGGGTGACCCGGGCGGCACACGCCACCGAGGGCGCCTCGCTCGACGCCTTCCCCGACCTGCTGGACCACCTCGCCCGCGTCCACCCCAGCCGTTACGGCGCGCTGACCGACGACCTGAAGGCGGTCTGCCTGACCGACGTGCGCCCCGTCCCGGACCAGTCGACGGCCCTGCGGCTCGTGGTGCTGGCCGACCGGCTCTACGACCGCGAGGTGCCGGTCCTCGCCTCCGGCGTGCCCTTCGACCGCCTGTTCAGCGAGGAGATGCTGCAGGGCGGCTACCGGAAGAAGTACTTCCGGGCCATTTCGCGGCTGACCGCCCTGGCCCGCGACGCGCAGCGGCTCGTCGAGCACCGGTAGCCGACGGCGGTGCCCCGGCGGCCGGTCGAGCCTCAGCGACCGGGTCGGGCCCCGGCAGTCGGCGTGAGCCCCGGTGAACCGGTCCGGCCCCGGCAGTCGACGTGAGCCCCGGTGAACCGGTTGAGCCCGAGCCGCCGACACGAGCCCCGTAACCCGTTCGGCGCAGCATGGATCACGCCAATCACCCGCTGTTTTCAGGCGGTCTGCGCTCTGTGACACTGAGTTAACCCTGCAAAGAACTTTGCAGGGTTAATGTCTTTCTTGACCAACCGTTGACCAACCGTTGGTGCGGACTAGAGGCGTGCAGAAACCGGAAGGGTGCTCATGTTTCGAGGTGCGACGGTCAAGGCCCCGATCCCGGGCCACATCGCCGACCCGTGCACCCGCCCGCCCTTCGCTCGGCACGCTCCCTTCGCAGACGCGCACATGCCCCGCCACCGCGGGGCCGCGGCCCAGCGGCCCGCAACCATGCGACGGCCCTCCCCCACCACTGTCCCTACCGCCCGACGCGCCGTACCGCGCGCCAGGAGGAATCGACACATCATGCAGCCCCTCATCGACAACGCCCGCACGTTCGGACAGCGCCCTGAGGAGTTCGCCGGCCTCGCCCAGGGCCAGTCCCCGGACGTCCTGTTCATCACCTGCTCCGACTCCCGGGTCGTCCCCGCCCTGATCACCGGCGCCCGCCCCGGCCAGCTGTTCGAGCTGCGGACCGCGGGCAACATCGTGCCGCCCTACACCGCCGGGCGTCCCACCGGCGAGGCCGCCACGATCGAGTACGCCGTGGAGGTGCTCGGCGTCCAGGACGTCGTCGTCTGCGGCCACTCGCACTGCGGCGCGGTCGGCGCGCTGGTGCGCGGCGACGACCTCGAGGCCGTGCCCGCCGTGCGCGACTGGCTCGCGCACGCGGCCGACGAACCCAAGTCGGCCGACCCGGCCGACCCGACCGTCGCCGACGCGGTGCAGCACCATGTGCTGTCCCAGCTGCTGCGGCTGCGCTCCTACCCGTGCGTGGAGCAGAGACTGGCGGACGGCCGTCTCCGGCTGCACGGCTGGTACTACGAGGTGCACACCGGGGCCGTGCTCGAACACCGCGCCGCCACCGACGCGTTCGAGGCCCTGTGAGGACCGCGATGAACTCGTCCCCCCGCAGGCTCACCCGCGAGTTCCCCTACCTCAAGCAGGACTTCGCGGCCTCCCTCGTGGTGTTCCTGGTCGCCCTGCCGCTGTGCGTGGGCGTGGCCGTCGCCTCCGGCGTCCCGGCCGAACTGGGCCTGGTCACCGGCATCGTGGGCGGCATCGTCACCGGACTGCTGCCCGGCAGCAGCCTCCAGGTGTCCGGTCCCGCCGCCGGGATGACCGTGCTGGTCTTCGAGGCGGTCCAGGAGTTCGGGCTGCCGGCGCTCGGTGTGATCGTGCTGGCCGCCGGGCTGCTCCAGCTGGCCATGGGCGCCCTGCGACTGGGGCGCTACTTCCGGGCCATCTCGATCGCGGTGGTCGAGGGCATGCTGGCCGGCATCGGTCTGGTGATCATCGCCGGCCAGGTCTACGCGGCGGCCGGTCTGGAGGCTCCGGACTCCGGCCTGGGCAAGATCCTCGGCCTGCCCGGCGCGATCGTCGACGCCGCAGGCGACGGCACGGCGCTGATCTCGGCCACCGTCGGAGCGGTCACCGTGGCCGTGATGGTGCTGTGGCCGCGGCTGCCGCACAAGCTGCGCTCGGTGCCCGGCGCGCTCGCCGCCGTGGTCCTGGCCACCGTCGGCACGCTCGTCCTCGACCTGGACGTGGCCACCGTCGAGGTGCACGGTCTGCTGGACTCCATCCAGCCGCCCGGCCTCGGCGAGTTCGGCGAGCTGGCGACCCCGGCGTTGCTCGGCACGGTCCTGGCGTTCACGCTGATCGCCTCCGCCGAGAGCCTGTTCAGCGCGGCGGCCGTGGACCGGCTGCACGACGGGCCCCGCACCCAGTACGACAAGGAGCTGATGGCCCAGGGCGCGGGCAACACGGTGTGCGGCGTGCTCGGCGCACTGCCGATGACCGCGGTGATCGTGCGCAGCTCGGCCAACGTCCGGGCGGGCGCCCGCACCAAGGCGTCCCGGGTGATGCACGGCGTCTGGCTGCTGCTCTTCGCGGCGATGCTGCCCGGAGCGCTGGCGCTGATCCCGGTGCCCGCGCTGGCCGGCATCCTGGTCCACGCCGGCTGGAAGCTGATCCCGTTCCGGCAGATCGCCGCGATGTGGCGGGGCCACCGGGGTGAGGCGCTGATCCTGGTGGTCACCGCGGTGTCCATCGTCGCGGTGAACATGTTCGAGGGCGTCCTGATCGGTCTGGCCCTGTCGGTCGTGAAGACCGCCTGGGAGGCCTCGCACGTCAAACTGGAGGTCGTGGACAAGGGCGCAGGGCCGATCCAGGCCTATCTGTCGGGCAACGCCACGTTCCTGCGGCTGCCGAAGATACTGGACAGCCTGGAGGCCCTCCCGCAGGACCGGCCCATCGAGCTGGACCTGTCGGGCCTGCACCACCTGGACCACGCCTGCCGTACGGCGCTGGAGAACTGGGCCGAGCGGCACAGCGCCTCCGGCATCGACCCGGTGAAACTGATGCTCGCGTCGGCCGCGCCCGCCGACCGGCAGCTGAGCAGTACCTGACCGCGTCCGCGTCCGGGACGACGCCCGGTGTCGTCTCCCTGTCCGCCCATGGCCAGGGAGACGACACCGGGCATATCGTTGCAGGAGCGGGCAGAGCGGACGCATCAGACCTCTGGGTGAGGAGGTCGTCATGGTCGAGGAACTGCTGGCGGCGGGCGCGGCGGCCGGCTGCGCCGGGGTGGTGTACCTCGCGGCGGCGGCACGGGTCGTCAAGCAGTACGAGCGCGGGGTGGTCTTCCGGCTGGGCCGGCTCCTCGGGGACGCGCGGTCGCCCGGGTTCACGCTGGTGGTGCCGTTCGTCGACCGGATGCACAAGGTCAACATGCAGATCGTGACCCTGCCGGTGCCGGCCCAGGAGGGCATCACCCGCGACAACGTCACGGTGCGGGTGGACGCGGTGGTGTACTTCCGGGTGGTCGACGCGGCGAGCGCGCTGGTCAAGGTCGAGGACTACAAGTTCGCCGTCTCCCAGATGGCGCAGACGTCGCTGCGCTCCATCTTCGGCAAGAGCGACCTGGACGACCTGTTGTCCAACCGCGAGCAGCTCAACCAGGGCCTGGAGCTGATGATCGACAGCCCCGCCGTGGGCTGGGGCGTGCAGATCGACCGGGTGGAGATCAAGGACGTGTCGCTGCCGGACACGATGAAGCGCTCCATGGCCCGCCAGGCCGAGGCCGACCGCGAGCGCCGGGCCCGGATCATCAACGCGGACGCCGAGCTCCAGGCGTCGAAGAAACTGGCCGAGGCGGCGCAGGCGATGTCCGAGCAGCCCGCCGCGCTCCAGCTGAGGCTGCTGCAGACGGTGGTGGCGGTGGCCGCGGAGAAGAACTCCACGCTGGTTCTGCCCTTCCCGGTGGAACTGCTGCGGTTCCTGGAGCGGGCGCCCGCGCAGGACCACGCGCCCGCGCCGAACGCCACGAAGATCGCGGACCGCGCTGCCGCCCCCGGCGTCGCAGAGATCCCCGACCGCCCGCCCTCCTCCGGCGTCACACAGACCCCGCACCTCGCGCCTTCCCCCGCCGTCCCCCAGACCCCCGCCTCCGCGCCCGCGCCCACCCCCGGCGCCGCGGATCTCCCCGCCCCCGCCCCCGGCGTCGCGCGGGCCCCGGACCGTCCGGCCGGGTGACTTCCGGCGGACCCGGCGCGACGGTCGCACCGATCATCCGCTTTACATCGTTAGGTTCGTCCGGTGATCCTTCCCGTACGACGCCTCGCCGCGCTCTGCGCACTCGGCGCCGCCCTCACCGCCTGCGGCGCCCCCGAACTTCCGCGGCGGGCCGTGCACCGGGTCCCGACGCCCGCCGAGGTCTCCTCCCGTCCGCCCACCCTGGCGCCCGGCCCCGCGGGTCTGACCCCGGTCTTCGAGCGCGGCGCGCGCACGCCGGACCGGACGGTGGCGCTCACCTTCGACGCCGACATGACCGCCGACCAGGGCGCGCGGGCCGCCGCCGGCGAGCGCTTCGACAACCCGGAGCTGATCGCCGCACTGCGGGCGCTGCGCGTGCCTGCCACCGTGTTCATGACGGGCCGATGGGCGGAGGAGTACCCGGTGCAGGCCCGCGCCATCGGCCGCGACCCGCTCTTCGAGGTCGCCAACCACTCCTACAGCCACCACGCCTTCACCGGGGACTGCTACGGGCTGCCCACCGTCCCCGAGGAGCGGATGCGGGCGGACGTGGAGCGGGCGTTCGCGGCGTTCCGCAGGGCGGGCGTACGGGACCCGAAGCCGTACTTCCGCTTTCCCGGCGGATGTTACGACCGCCGGGCGCTGCGCGCGCTGAGCGGCGCCGGGGTGACGGCGGTCCAGTGGGACGTGGTGGGCGGCGACGCCTTCGCCACGGACGCCGGCGCGGTCGCCCGCCAGGTGCTGGACGGCGTACGGCCCGGCTCGGTCGTCGTCCTGCACTGCACCCGCAGCGCGGCCCCGGCGACCGAGCGGGCCATCCGCACGATCGTGCCCGAGCTGCGCCGCCGCGGCTACCGCTTCGTCAAGGTCTCGGAGCTGATCGGGACGGCGGCCGGCCGCCCCGGGGCCGGTCTCTGAGCCCCGGCCGCGGAGCCCTGCGGACCTGACCACGAAGCCCTGCGCGCCCGGCCTCGGAGCCCTCCGGACCCGGCCACGGGGTCCTACGCTGGAGACATGAGCGAAGCGAAGGACGACGAGGCGACCGGCTACTGCCTGATCGACGCCACGCGCCCGCCCAGGGCCGACGGGCCGCCGTACGCGGACTGCGTGCTGTGCAGGGAGCCGACGGAGTACCCGGAGTCGTACAAGGGCATCACGCTCTGCCCGGTCTGCGAGTGGCAGGAGGCGCAGCGGACGGCCTGTTCGGGCTGACCCCGGCGGCCGGGAGGAGCGGAACGGAACGGATCTTCCGCCTGGCAGACTTGGGGCGTGACCCACGCATCTCCCGAGCAGTCCGTGCGCGACCTCGCCCCGCAGTTCGTCCTCCCGCTGGTGGTCCGGATGGAGCGCGACGCGCGCCCGGCCCGGACGGACGCCCTGGAGACGGCGGCGCGCGCGGTGCTGGTGCTGCTCACCGACGAACGCTCCGTCGGCGAGGGCGCGTGGGCGCGGGCCGTGCGGGACTGGCAGGACGCCCGGATCCGCAAGGTCGTGCGCCGGGCGCGCGGGGCGGAGTGGCGGCGGGCAGAGGCTCTGCCCGGCATCACCGTCACCGGCGAATCCGCGGAGGTACGGGTCTTTCCTCCCGTGCCGCTGGACGGCTGGCCCAAGGACCTCGCCCGCCTCCAGGTCTCCGGCACCGACCTCGACGACCCGGAGCCGCCGGTCGAGGCGGACCGCACCGCGCCGGTGCTGTGGCTCAACCCCGAGGTGTCCATGTCGGCCGGCAAGGCCATGGCCCAGGCCGGGCACGGCGCCCAGCTGGCCTGGTGGGCCCTGTCCGACGAGAACCGCGCCGCCTGGCGGAAAGCGGGCTTTCCCCTTTCGGTGCGCACGGCCGCCCCGGACCGCTGGCGCGAGCTCACCGCGTCCGGCCTGCCGGTGGTCCGCGACGCGGGCTTCACGGAGATCGCCCCCGGTTCGGCCACGGTGATCGCGGACCACCCGGCGCTGCGCCGCGCCCGCTGAACGCCCCGCCCCTCCCGTACGTACCTCCTGGCGCCGACGCGGCACGAACGCGCCCACGCTCAGCAGTCTCCGGGAGGCACCTTTGCGGCGTATCAACGGTACGGCCCTGATCATCGCGGCCCTCGTCGCCACCGCTGCGGCGCTCGCGTTCCCCGTGTGGTCGTACGCCGACCGCTCCGGCACCGGACAGGCGAACGTCGCCGCCGGGACCGTGAACACCCGGTGGGGGCCGTTGACGGCGGCCGACCGGGATCTCATCGTGCGGGTGCGGCTGGCGGGGCTGTGGGAGCTGCCCGCCGGTCAGCAGGCCATGGAGCGGGCGCCCAGCGAGGCGATCAAGGAGGCCGCGGACCATCTGATCGTCGGCCACACCGACCTGGACAAGCGGGTGCGGATCGTCGCCGCCCAGCTCGGCGTCGAACTGCCGAACCAGCCGAACGAGCAGCAGCAGGGCTGGCTGGACGAGCTGACCGCGGCGACCGGCGAGGAGTACGAGTACAAGTTCGCCAACCTGCTGCGCGCGGCGCACGGCAAGATCTTCCCGGCGATCGGCGCGGTGCGGAACAGCACCCGCAACACGCTGGTGCGCCAGCTCGCCTCGGACGCCAACCTGACCGTCCTGGACCACATCACCGTCCTGGAGAAGACCGGCAAGGTCGACTTCGACGCCATCGCCGACGACGCCGCGAACGCCTCCACCGCCAGCCCGACCGGCCCGCCGCCGCCCGTTCCCGGGCAGATCGCGCCGTCGGCGCCTCCCGCCGAGCCGAGCGGCGAGATCGGCACCACCTCCCGGCCCTCGCCGGGCGAGCCCGGCACCGTCGACACCGGCCGCCCCGATCCGGTGGACTCGGAGGGTGCGCTGCGGTGACACGGCGCCCACCGACGCAACCTCAAATGTTGCTCTGAAGGCGGTCGGCGCGGGGTTCGGGGCCGGGGCGCGGGGCCATACCCTCCTCACGCGGGGACACGGAGGCGGGGGATCATGGAGCGACCGGGACAGCAACGGGAACTGGGCACGGGCATCGGATGGCGGCCGGAGATCGCGGACGCCGTGGAGGCCATGGCGGGCGTCGACTGGGTGGAGGTCGTCGCCGAGAACGTCTGCCCCGGCCACCTCCCCGACTCCCTGCGGCGGCTGCGCGCCCGCGGGGTGACCGTCGTCCCGCACGGCGTCTCCCTCGGCCTCGGCGGCGCCGACCGGCCCGACGAGGGGCGGCTGACGGCGCTCGCCGAGCGGGCCGAGGCGCTGGAATCGCCGCTGGTCACCGAGCACATCGCGTTCGTCCGGGCCGGCGGCGCGCTCACCGCGTCCCCCGCGCTGGAGGCCGGGCACCTGCTCCCGGTGCCGCGCACCCGCGACGCCCTCGACGTGCTCTGCGAGAACGTCCGCATCGCCCAGGCCGCGCTGCCCGTCCCGCTGGCCGTCGAGAACATCGCCGCGCTGATCTCCTGGCCCGGCGAGGAGATGACCGAGGGACAGTTCCTGTACGACCTGGCCGACCGCACCGGCGTACGTCTCCTCATCGACGTGGCCAACCTCCACACCAACCACGTCAACCGCGGCGAGGACCCGGCCAAGGCCCTGGCCGACCTGCCCGTGGAGGCCATCGCGTACGTCCATGTCGCGGGCGGCTTCGAGCGCGACGGCGTCTGGCACGACAGCCACGCCCACCCGGTCCCGCGCCCGGTGCTCGACGTCCTCACCGACCTGGCGGCACGCGTCGCACCGCCGGGCGTCCTGCTGGAGCGCGACGAGAACTTCCCCCGGCCCGAGGAACTGGAGAGCGAGCTGACGGCGATCCGGACAGCCGTGGCGGAGGGACGACGGCTCGCGGACGCCGGGGCCGGGGAGGCGCGACGGCCCGCGGACGCCGGGACCGGAGAACCGCGACGGCCCGCGGACGCCGGGACCGGAGAACCGCGACGCCCCACGGACGCCGGGACCGGAGAAGCGCGGCAACTCACCGCCGCCGCAACTGATGCAGCACGGCCCGCCGCCGCAGGAACCGAAGAAGTGCAACGGCCCGCCGCCGGAACCGGGGAGGCGCGGGCAAAGACGCCCGGCGGCCCGACGGCCCCCGTCGCCGCTGCCGTCTCCGCCTCCGCTCATGCCCGCGTCCCCGCCGCCACCCGGCAGCGCGTCGCCCTCGCGCAGGCCGCCCTGCTGTCCGCCCTGGTCGCCGGGACGCCCGTGCCCGAGGGGTTCGACCGGGTGCGGCTGGGGGTGCAGGCGCGGGCGCTGGCCGCCAAGCGGGCGGACGTCGTCGCCAGGGTCGCGCCGGAGCTGCCCGCGATCCTCGGCGCCGGTTACCGCGCGGCCTTCCTCGCCTACGCGCAGGGCCGGCCCATGACCGGCGGCTACCGGCACGACGCGCTCGCCTTCGCCGAGTGGCTGCTGCGGGCGGGCCGCGTCCGGGACGCGCGGGCGCGCGGGGAGCTGCGGGACTGGTGGCTGGAGCGGTCGGGACCGGCGGCGCGCTCCCGCTCGGGCATCGCGGCACGCGCGCGGGCCGGAGTGGCGGCGCGGGCGCGCCGGGTCCTGTCGCGCCGCTGACGCGCCCCGGGGGCGCACGGAAGCACTCGGCGGCGACACCGGCCGACGGTGCTTGTCTTCTCCCGTACCCGAACCAAACATCCCTTTTGTCGCCGCCGAGCTCCGAAAGGGATACGCGATGAGAGCTGCCGCCCTGTACACGGCCGCCGGTTCCCTGCTCCTGACCACCCTCGCCGCCGTCCCGGCCGCGCCGGCCGGCCGGGCGGTCCCGGCGGCCGAGGCGCGGGGCGTCGCCGTGGCCGCCGCGCGGGCCGCAGCGACCGGGATCGCCTTCGGCAAGTGCGCCGACGCCCAGGATCTGCCCGGGCACATGGAGTGCGGCACGGTCCGCGTCCCGCTCGACTACGCCCGCCCGAACGGCCGGCAGATCACCCTCGCCGTCAGCCGCGCCCGGGCCACCCACCGCGACCCCGGCAACAGCAAGCGCAACGTCCCCAGGCAGGGCGCGCTGGTCTACAACCCGGGCGGACCGGGCGCCTCCGGCCTCTACTTCCCGCTGGCCGGACTGGTGCCCGAGTGGAAGCGCCTCGCCGCCGCCTACGACCTCGTGGGCTACGCCCCGCGCGGCGTCGGCCGCTCGGCCCCGATCTCCTGCGAGGACCCGAAGCTGCACTTCAAGGCGCCGACGCTCTCGCCGACGCACCCCACCGAGGCGTACAAACGGGAGCGCGTCGCGCGGGCGAAGGCATACGCGCGCGGCTGCGCCGAACGGTCGGGCGACGCGCTGCGGCACTACCACTCGCTGAACAACGCCCGCGACCTGGACGTCCTGCGCGCAGCGCTCGGCGAGAAGCGGCTGACGTTCATCGGGGCGTCGTACGGCACCTACTTCGGAGCGCTCTACGCGACGCTGTTCCCGTCGCACGTACGGCGCATGGTGTTCGACTCGGCGGTGAACCCGGACCCCGCCAAGATCTGGTACCGCAACAACCTCGACCAGTCGGCCGCGTTCGAGGACCGCTGGGAGGACCTGAAGGAGTGGATCGCCGGGCACGACGACGTGTACGGGCTCGGCGTCACCGCGAGCGGGGTGCAGCGCAGTTACGACCGGGCGCGGGCACGTCTGGCCGCCGAGCCCGCGGGCGGGAAGGTGGGGCCGGGGCAGCTGCAGGGCGTGTTCCTCCAGGCCGGGTACTACGACGACTACTGGCCGCACCGCGCCGCGGCCCTGTCGGCGTACCTGAAGGGCGATCCGCAGCCGCTGATCGACCTCGCCGCTCCGGTCGAGGAGGCGGCGGCCGAGGCGGAGAACTCCAGCGCGGTCTACACGGCCGTCGAGTGCAACGACGCGCCCTGGCCGACGGACTGGAGGGTGTGGGACCGGGACAACACGCGGCTCGCGCGCGTCGCGCCGTTCGAGACCTGGGACAACGCGTGGATGAACCTGCCGTGCGCCTTCTGGCCCGCGCCGCGGCAGCGGCCGCTGGACGTGCGGACCGGGCCGGGCGAGCTGCCGCCGACGCTGATCCTGGCCGCCGAGCGGGACGCGGCGACGCCGTACGAGGGGGCGCTCGAACTGCACCGGCGGCTGCCGGGGTCGGTGCTGGTGACGGAGCGGGACGCCGGCACCCACGGCCTGGCGGGCGGCCCCAACCGGTGCCTCAACGGCCATCTGGACGCCTACCTGCTGGAGGGCCGGCTGCCCGGCCGCCGCGCCTCCTGCGCGGGGCGGCCCGAACCGGTCCCGGCCGCCCCGGCGGCTGCCGGTCCGGAGACCGGCCCGGCAGCCGAGGGGGAGCCGACGGCGAAGGCCGGCCCGGCCGGCCAGGGGCGGCGCTGACCCGGTCCCGGACCGCGCCGGCCCTGGCCCGCACCTCCCCGCCCCGCCTCGCCCGACCGGGGCCAGTTGAAACTCGACAGCCCCCTGACGGTGACGGTGCACGGCACGGTCGACGGCCGCCCCCACACCGACG